>NZ_JBEYWQ010000001.1:0-200922 GCF_040644495.1 Microbispora sp. NPDC046973
TCCCACAGCTGCACCTGGGTGCCGTCCGTGGTGCTCGCGCCGGGCACGTCCAGGCAGCGGCCGGAGGCCACCCCCTTGATCGGCCCGCTACCGCCACCGGCGGTCGGAGTCACGGTGGGGCTGGGGGACGAGGTCGGTGACGCGGTGGGCGACGGGGAGGGGTTGCTGTCGCCGAGCGTGAGGTTCTTCTGCTGGACCTGCCACTGGGTGTTGCACAGGCCACAGTTGGGGCCGACGAAGTTGGTGCCGGCCGTCGTGTCGCCCTTCAGCCGCCACTTGAGGTACAGCACCGCCACGCGGCCGAACTCGCCGCCGTTGGTCTGGGTGTAGGTGCCACCGTGTCCGACGTTCAGGTTGCCCATGAACGCGGGCAGCCCCGCCGGCAACTTGCCCCAGTCGTCGAGGGCGTTCGGGTAGGCGATGTCACTGGGCCCGCCGATGAAGTAGGCGATCGGCTTCGTCAGCCGGCGGAGCTGGTAGTCGTCGGAGTCGTTCAGCAATCCGCTGCTGAAGATGGTGGTCGTGGTGATACGCGAGTCGTTGGAGACGGCGTAGGCCTCCAGCCCCCCACAGGACCAGCCTCCTACAGCGATCTTGCTGGTGTCGATCCTGCCGTTGTATTTGCTGCCCTGGCGGCTGTTCTCCGCGATTGCCCAGTCGATGGACTGGGTGAGCATCTGGGACGTCGTCGATCCGGAACCGTTCGGGCTGCCGCTGGCGATGACCAGAAACCCGTGCGAGGCGATCTCGCGGAGGAAGGGCAACTGCCCCGTCCCGTTGGCGGAGCATCCTCCGTTGCCCCATACGAAAATGGGGAGTTTCTCGGACGGGAGGGTTTCGGGCCGGTAGATGGTGTGATTGGGCAGGCTGGTGGAGGTCTCGTAATCAGCCGGGTAAGGGCCCGAGCCGCCGACCGCCGCGGCGGCCGGCGTCGTGGTCAGCCCCACTACTGCGGCGCAGACCGGGGCGACCGCGGCCACCAGTAATGCGCTGATGATCGAGCGTTTTCTCATTTCGCCCTCCGGCATTGTCACGACGGCGCTCCGCGCCGGATGTGGCATACACGGCGCACGCCGACGGAGTCCGACAACGGAACGACAACTCCCACCGCGGTCAGGCTGGTCGGCGCCGACCGAATCTGGAAATCGATATGGCGAACAATCGACTGCAAGTTCCGCCCATGTCAGGCGAAACGAGCCGATGAGAGCAGCGTGCAGTTACTATCACTGCGGTAATACAAAGTGTCAAGCAATAGAACTCGGCCAGTCGAGTGGTACGCGCACGGACCGGTGACGCCCCTGGCTCATCCGGATCCGGGCGTGGGCAGGCCGACCATAGGGACGGTCGCCACCGGTCCCTGCCCGGCGCCGGGAGGGCGGATCGGTGCCGACGATTTCGACGCAGGTCACGATGCCTGGCAGGCCTGACGCTCCGGTGGGATCTCGCGGGCGGCGGCCCAGCCGAGAAGCCGCGCACCGCAGCGGGCACGAAACGCCCCCCGGCGGCCGGGCGGTCGTTCGAGTGCGTGAAAGTTTCTTCAGCCGTCCCCGCCGACCGGGGCCGCAACGGGGTTCTCCGATGCCTGGAAGTGGGTGATCCAGGACGCGGCGTCCGGCCAGTACGGCGTCGCGACCTGGATGAGCCGCGCCTCGGCGAGCGAGCCCAGAGCGGAATGGATCTCCAGCATGAGGTCCCTGGCAGCCTGGCGGGGCCACGGCGCGGGCAGGAGGTGCTCAGGGAGGTTCGGGTCGATGTCCGGGAACTTCCGCCAGGAGTCCATGACGGAGGTCCGGGCCACCAGCGCCCGGGTCGCGTCGATCTCCCCGTTGCGGACGGCCGCCCGCAGGTCCGAGTACTGAGCGATGAAAGCCTCGTAGGCTGAGGCGAGGCCGGCCAGATCGTAGGCGGCGGCCGGGCCGTGCGGGCCGGCTTCCTCGGCGAACCGCGTGTGCATCACCGACCATCGAGCGCCGTCGACGCCGTCCAGGATGTCACGCAGCGCCTGAGTCACCGGACCGGAGTCGGATCCAGGCCGGATCCACACGCTGTCGTACAGTCGCGCGAAACCCAGCGCACCCAGAGCCTTGCGGACCGCGTGCCGTGGGGCCTGGCCGGACTGTGCCTGATTGGACTGTGCCTGACCGGACTGTGCCTGTCTGGACTGGGGGATCGAGAAGGAGACCGTCACCCAGTCGCCGGTCCATGGCCGCGGGCGTGCGCCGAAGCTCAGGAAATGATCCATCCGGACGCGATGCCTGGCGATCGCCTGAGGCGTGAGGTGGTAGACGGGCGGCCGTCCGGACCCCCGTACGGCGATCAGTCCTCGCTTCGTCAGCCGGGACAGCGCGGCCCGCGCGCTGGGCTCGCTGATGCCGAACTCCCTGAGCATCGCGACCACCGCCATCGAGGGAAGGCCCGCGTCGGCGGAGTCGAGGTACTCACCGAGCAAGGTCGTCAGCAGGTGCTGCGGGTTGGGGCCGACCTGCGCCCGTGGGGCTCCGACATCGTCCGGAGGTAGATGGACACTCACGTCATCAGCTTGCCGCAGGACAACGCCCTTGCCGTACGACTCCGGGCCTGAGCTGTCATCCTGCTCGGCAGTGTGTGCTCATCCCGCTCTGAGGAGTTGCTCAAAGGCTCCCCGTGCCAGCGCGGACACGAAGCCAGCCTTCGCGTCCTCGCCGGTGGCACCGGCTACCTGGGCGAGGACCCGGGTCTCGCGTCCCTGCACGACGCCGCCGTGCTTGTCATGATGTGGAGCGTCCTGAACGCCTTTCTCCACGGGGTGGCGCTCCTCACCAAGGCAGGCATACCGGCGAAGGCCGCCGCTGCGGTCATCCAAGGCGGACTCGCAACCACAGCCGGCTGGCTTGCCGGCTACGCCGAGCAGATCGACCAGGGTGCCCACCCAGGCGATGACTCCACTATCGCCACCCACCTCGCCGCGATGGACCACCTCATCGAGGAGTCCGCGGCCAGTGGCATCAGCACAGAGCTGCCGGCGTTCATCAAGGCCATCGCCCAACGCGCGGTCGACGCGGGGCACGGCGCGAAGGGCTATACCGCGCTCATCGAGCTGTTCTTGTCGGACCGGTCGTGACTCGAGCACGGTTCGACCCGCGCGAGCTGCTCGCGAGAAGCGACCTGGGCGTGTTGGCGACGACCAGGCGAACGGCCGGCCGCAGCTGTGACCCGTCACGCCCTTCTACGACAGGGCGCGATCTGCCGGGCAGGCCGCTTCCGTCGTCTCGGTGGAGGGGCGCGGTGTACTCCCGAAACATAAAACCGTCGGACCGATTGTTTCAGACACATCACCGAGAAAATATTGACGCTCAGGTCAGCGGAGGCCTAGTGTCCTGGAGCAATGATCGACGTGACAGCCCGAAACTTTCACACTCAAGAGTGATGTCAGAAGGCTCTGTAGGCGAAACACCAGGTCGGCACGGCGGTGCTGAACTGTCCGGCACGCGCGATCCGGAGCCTGAAGCGGCACGGCACCGTCGCCGTCCTGCACACGTCGGAGGTGCGCGGCGAGCGCAGCGCATTCTCCCGATGCCGGGCCGCACATCAGATCCCTGACCACAGCAAGCGAAAAGAGGTCGCCGTGAAGTTACGCAACGTTTCAGCGGTCGTGTTCGCCGCTACCGCGGCCCTCAGCATGGCGGCGTGCTCAGGCTCGTCGTCCGGGACTTCCTCCGGCGGGTCCGACGGCAAGTCGTTCGAGTTCTGGTCGTTCACCGGGATCAACGCGAAGGGGTCCGCCGAGGAGTACAAGAAGATAAAGCCGGACGTGCAGATCAAGCTGACCGAGGTGGGGAACGCACAGGAGACGGCGCAGGCCCTCACCACCGCGCTCGCCGGCGGCAAGGTGCCCGACCTGGTGCTGATCCAGGGCGACGACTTGCCCAAGTTCGTCCAGCAGCCGCAGAACTTCGTCGACCTGCGCACGATGGGCGCCGACAAGATCAAGGGCGACTACCTCGACTGGGTGATCAGCCAGTCCACGACCAAGGACGGCGCGATCATCGGCATCCCGACCGACGTCGGCGGCATGGCCATCGCCTACCGGACCGACCTGTTCAAGGAGGCCGGGCTGCCGACGGACCGCGAGGAGGTGAGCAAGCTCTGGCCCACCTGGGACGCCTTCATCGAGACCGGCAAGAAGTACAAGGCGGCCACCGGCAAGGCGTTCATCGACAACGCCGGCGGGAGCATCTACTCGCAGGTTGTCAACCAGGGGCAGGAGAAGTACTACGACCCCGCTGGCAATCCGGTGTACGACCGGAGTCCTCAGGTCAAGATCGCCTTCGACCAGGCGCTCAAGGCCGTGGCCGCCGGGATCACCGCCAAGCAGAGCACGTTCACCGACGGCTGGAGCGCCGCGATGAAGAGGGGGGACTTCGCCGTCGTGGCGGCACCGGTCTGGTTGCTCGGCTCCATCCGCGACAACGCCCCCGACACCAAGGGCAAGTGGGACATCGCCACGATCCCCGGCGGCTCGGGCAACTGGGGCGGCAGCTTCCTCGCCATCCCCAAGGGCGCCAAGAACCCGAAGGCCGCCTGGGACTACATCGCTGCCACGCAGTCGCCGCAGGGCCAGCTTGATCACTTCTCTCAGGCCAGGTCACTGCCCTCGACCCCGTCGGTCTACAAGGACCCGAAGCTCACCTCGGTCAAGGACCCGTTCTTCTCCGGCGCGCCCATCGGCACGATCTACACCAACTCGCTGCTCGGCCTGAAGCCCTTCCTCATCGGGCCGGACAGCACCACGATCGGCACGGAGTTCACCAACGCCATCCAGAACGTCGAGCAGGGCAAGGGTGATCCCGCGAAGGCATGGGACGCGGCCGTGACGAACATCAAGAACGCGATCGGCGGCTAGAGCGGCCCCCTGCCACGAGCGCTGCCGGCGCCCGGCGTCCCGGACGCCCGGCACCGGCGGCGGGAAAGTGATCACACCCGTGACGACGAGCATCAGCCTCACCAAGGAGGCCGCGCCTCCGCCGGCGCCGGTGGAGACCAGGCGGGGCCGCCTCACCGAGTTCGTGGCTCCCTACGCCTACATCACTCCGTTCTTCGCGCTCTTCGCGATTTTCGGCCTCATCCCGCTGCTGTTCACCTTCTACGTGGCGTTGTTCGACTGGAACCCGATCGGCGAGCACGTGTTCGTCGGCCTCGACAACTTCGCCCGGCTGTTCCAGGACGTGCGGTTCTGGAACGCGGCGCGCAACACCGTCAGCATCTGGGTGCTGTCGACCGTGCCGCAGTTGCTGGTGGCGCTCGTGCTGGCGCACCTGCTCAACCACGTCCGGCTGCGCTTCGCGGTCTTCTTCCGCATGTCGATGCTCGTGCCGTACATCACCTCGGTGGCCGCCACCGCGATCGTGTTCGCCCAGATGTTCGACCGCGACTACGGGCTGCTGAACTGGCTGCTCGGCCTGGTGGGCATCGGGCCCATCGACTTCATCCAGTCGGTGACGGGCAGCCACGTGCTGATCGCCGTGATGATCACCTGGCGGTGGTTCGGCTACACGGCGCTGCTCTACCTCGCGTCCCTGCAAGCCGTCCCCCGGACGATCTACGAGGCGGCCGCCGTGGACGGCGCCGGCAGTGTGCGGCAGCTCATACACATCTCCATCCCCGCGTTGCGGCCGGTCATCGTGTTCACCATCGTGACGTCGACCATCTACGGACTGCAGACCTTCACCGAGCCCCTGCTCATCTCCCGGAGCGCGCCGAGCACCTGCGGGCCGATCCGCCAGTGCCAGACGCTGACCCTCTTCCTCTTCGAGCAGGGCTTCACCCAGTTCAAGTTCGGTTACGCCGCGGCCATCGGCGTGGCGCTGTTCGTCATGGTCGTCGCGTTCGCCGGGATGAATTACCTGCTGTCCACCCGGATCCGCCCGGAGAAGGCATGAGGAGCGATCATGAGTAGGACGAGATCGCGGTCCGGCGACCGCCTCCGATGGTGGGTCTACGCTCTGCTAGCCCTGGCCGTGTTCGCCTGTGTGTTCCCCCTGTACTGGATGTTCGTCGTCGCCACGACCGACACCGCGACGGCCACGAACCTGCCCCCCGAGATCGTGCCCGGCGGCAACTTCTTCCACCTCGCGGGCCTGGTGTTCTCGACCGTGCCGTTCGTCCGGTCGATCGTCAACAGTCTGATCGTGGCCGGAACGATCGGCGTAGGCCAGGCGATACTGTGCGCGCTGGCCGGTTTCGCGTTCGCCAAACTGCGCTTCCGGGGACGCGATCCGCTGTTCCTGCTCGTCGTCCTCACGATGACCGTGCCGACCCAGCTCGCCATCGTCCCGCAGTACATGATCATCTCCTCACTGGGCTGGGTGGACACGCTCCAGGCGCTGATCGTTCCAGGCCTGGCCAACGCGTTCGGGATCTTCTGGATGCGCCAGCACATGGCCAACGCCATCAGCGACGAGATCCTCCAGGCGGCCCGCATCGACGGGGCGACCACCTGGCAGATCTTCTGGCGCATCGCGTTCCCGCTGGTGCGTCCCGCCGCGTTCGTGCTCGGCCTGCTCGGGTTCGTCTATGCATGGAACGACTTCCTGTGGCCGTTCGTGGTGCTGAAGTCGCCGGAGATGTACACCGTCCAGATAGCCATCAAGGCTCTGCAGAACAGCTTCAGCATCGACCTGGGGCTCGCCATGTCCGGTTCCTTCCTCGCCACTCTCCCGTTGATCGTCCTGTTCGTCTTCGTCGGGCGGCGCATGGTGGCCGGGATCATGGACGGCGCCTTCAAGGGCTGAGGCCGCCGCTCACGGGGCCCCGGCTGTCACAAACGGGGTGGTCGTGACCATGTTCGCGCCGCCGGGTACCCCGGTTCTGACCATGGTCAGCGCCGAGGAGCTGGCCGAACGACGACACCTACGGGTTACCCGGGCATGATGACCATCAGTATTCAGGGTCTCTCTTTCCGCCCGGACCGAAATCGGCCCTCGCGTGCCCTATTCGCTCGGGTTCACTTGGCGATACATACGCATCAGAAGGTCAGGCCGTGGATGGTGACCCGTTGATCAGGCAACCCCCGCGTTCTGCCGAGAGGCGAGAAAGTTGTCGAACTCGGCCTGCTGCTCACTGGTGAAGGCACGCCTGGGGAGGAAACCTGTGAACTGCCTGTTCACGAAGAACAGCCAGAACTCGGTGCCGGTCGTGATCCGTCCGAACAACGCCCACCGCATCGCGGTCGTGGACTGTTCGGTTCGGCACTCGTACCCGTCGTCGCTCACCCGGATCGTGGTCGGCACGCAGAGGTGGGCGAGCTGCCGCCTGCCGGTCCGCCGGATCGACCAGGTCAACACGAGCGGGAAGACGACCGCTCCGACGAGCATGCCGATGCCCGGATATGTGCCGCCGACCAGGATGCAGACAAGCCCCGACAGGATGAGGACCGGCGGCAACGCCAGATAGACGACCTTGAGTTGCTGCCTGAGGCCCTGTCCGAGGGCTCGCGCCATCTCATCGGGAGTGGGTTCGTACCTGACCGTGAAGTCCACCATGCCGCCTTCGTCTATGTGGTGACACATCATTCAGGGGTCTGCGTGGACCCGCAACGCCGCATCCACACGGAGCCGCTCCGGCTGTCTTACGACTGTGCGGCCGCTCGAAAGGCGCGCGGGGTCGCGCTCGGTGACTGCCGGGTGCTCATGCAGGAAAGGGCCGGGACCAATGCCCTTCTGTTGCGGCGCCGGACAGCAGGATAACGAAATCGGTGATCCGAGCCGGGCGTGTGGCGGTCGGTCGTGGTCCAGGGTTGGGTGGGTGCGACCCGACCACCCGTTCGTCGATCTGAGGTCCTGGCGTCGCCCTCGGCGGACATTCCGTACGGTTGTCCGCAGTTCGATTCATCTCGCACCGCTGGAGCGATGTATGTCCTCTTATGTTGCTCAACTGAACGGCCGCGCGGCGAGCGCCGAGGAGTTGGCGCCGCTCGCCTTCGCGGGCTACGCCCACTTCACCGCCATGCAAGTGCGTGGCGGCCGGGTCCGGGGTCTCGACCTCCATCTGGAGCGGCTGCGATCCGCCTCCTTGGAGCTGTTCGGCCGGGCGTTGCCCGACGAGCGAGTGCGGGCCTGTCTGCGGGCGGCGCTACAGGCCGGTCCAGCCGACCTTTCGCTGACAGCCACGATGTATCCCTCACCGGGCGGCACGGTGGTGGAGGCTGATGTGGAGCCCGAGTTGCTCGTGCGTACCGGACCGGCCGCGTCCGGACCGCAGGGCCCGCTCACGCTGGCGGTGGTCGAGCACGAACGGGTCCTCCCGGCGATGAAGCATGTCGGCGAGGTGGCCAAGACATATTTCGCGCGACAGGCCGTCCGGCAGGGCTTCGACGACGCCGCCTTCGTCGACCGCCGGGGCCGGCTCAGCGAGGGGTCGATCTGGAACCTGGCCTTCTGGGACGGCGCCGCGGTGGTATGGCCTGAGGCCGAGATGCTGAGCGGCGTCACGATGGGTATCGTCCGCCGGCAACTGGATCGCCTCGGTGTGCCCCAACGCGTACAGGAGATCACGCTCGCGGACCTGCCGGCTCTGGCGGGGGCTGTGGTGATGAACTCATGGACCCCGGGAGTGCCGGTGCACCGGATCGGCTCTGTGTCCTTGCCCGAAGCGTCATCATTCGTGCAGTTGTTGCATCAGGCCTACCAGGCCGAACCGCTCACCTCGCTGTAGCGGCAGGCCCGGCCGTGTCCCGGACCGGCCTTCGGGTACGGCCGGCCCACCTCGGCCTCGCCGCCCCCGTGCGATCCGCTGGACGGGGGCGGACGGCTCAGCCGTGGGCGCGGAGGGCGGCGATCAGCCAGGTGAAAGCGGGCATGGCCGACGGAGCGGGCTCACGGCCGTTGAGCACGGCTGTCAGCTGCCAGTAGCGCTCCACCCGGGCGTCTGCGACGGTCTCAAGCCAGCGACGCAGTTCGTCGCGTTCATCGGCCGGCATGCCGGGCTTGATGATCTGGTCGAGAATCGACCGGCCCTCGGCCGAGTCCGGTGCGATCGACTCGGCTGTCGCCCGGTCGGCGTGTCGCAGGGCCAGTGACCGGAGCTCATAGCCGTAGCGCGACGCCGCGGATGAGGCACCGGCCAGGGCGATCCGCCGGAGCCGTTGCCGGAAGTCCTCGTCGGTGACCAGGTCGGTCAACTCGATCCAGGCGTCCACCTGGCCTGGTGCCGGGTCGTCCGGGAGCTCGTCGGGCAGCTCCCGCATCCACGTCGCGACCACCTCGGCGTCGTCGTCCAGCGCGATCCCCGAGAACGTGTTCTCGATGAACTCGTCGATGACCTGCTGTCGTTGGGCGGCGGACAGATGGGCGAGCTTGTGCGTCATCGTCGTCTCCTCGGTTGTGCCGCCGCGCTTGGCGATCGTGCGGAGCACGGCGCGGCGAAGCTTCAGAGCCTTGATCTCCGCGTCCAGCGCTTGGGCGTGCACTTCGGCCACCTCGGCCACCGTTGCTTGTCGCGCCAGGATCCTCCGGACGGCCTCCAGCCCGATGCCGAGTTCGCGCAGGGCCCGGACCAGGTCGAATCGGGCCACGGCGGCGGCGTCATAGAGGCGGTACCCGCCGGCCGAGCGGTCGGTGGGTGCAATCAGGCCGCTGTCGGACCAGAAGCGGATGGTGTGCACCGAAAGACCGGTACGCCGAGCGATCTGGCCCACGGTGTACAGCTCTGTTCCGTCAGTCACACGACGAGCCTGCACCTTCGAGCAACTCGAGACTCAAGACGGTTCAGCCCCAGGGGGCTCGGTCAGCCCATGCTCTTGGCGCCGTCCAGGGACTCGCGGATGATGTCGGCGTGGCCGGCGTGCTGCGCGGTCTCGGCGACGATGTGCATCAGCACCCGGCGGGCCGACCACCGCGCGCCCGCCTCGAACCACGGGGCCTTCGGCAGCGGCAGGGTCGCGTCGAGGTCGGGCAGGGTGGCCACCAGTTCGTCCGTACGGCGGGCCACCTCGGCGTAGTCGGCCAGCACACCGGCGAGCGTGTCGCCGGGCAGCATCCGGAACTGGTCGGCCCACGCGGTCCAGTCGGCCTCGGTCATGGTCGTGGCGTCGCCCATCGCCGACGGGCCGTTCAGGATGAAGTCCGCCCAGTTCCGCTCGACCAGCGTGACGTGTTTGATCAGGCCGCCCAGGCACAGCTCACTGGCCGTGGTCCGCTGCCCGGCCTGCTCGTCGGTGAGGTCCCGGGTGGTGAGGCGCAGGAAGTGCCGGCTCTGGGCCAGCATCGCCAGCAGGTCGGCGCGCTCGCCGCTGAGGGCCGGGGCGTCGGCGAAATCGCGAGTGATCTGCTCGTTGGTCACAGTTGCCGCCTTCCGTTGTTCCGCTCGTCGGTCAGGGACCACGTTAGGAGCCATAGCGGTCACTTCTTGACCTGAATCGACGGGACAATCGCAGACATGGCGAACACCAGCACGCGGACGCTGCGGCTGCTCTCCCTGCTCCAGACCCACCGCTACTGGCAGGGCACCGAACTGGCCGAACGGTTGGGAGTCTCCGTACGCACTCTGCGCCGGGACATCGACCGGCTGCGTGAGCTGGGTTATCCCGTCGAGGCGCAGCGCGGCGTCGACGGCGGCTACCAGCTCGCCGCGGGCGCCGCGCTGCCGCCGCTGGTCATCGACGACGAGGAAGCGGTCGCACTGGCGGTGGGGCTGCAGACCGCCGCTCAGGGGGCGGTGGAGGGCATCGCCGAGTCATCGGTGCGGGTGCTGGCCAAGGTGGTGCAGGTGATGCCGGCCCGGCTGCGGCACCGGGTCGAGGCCCTGCGCACGATGACCGTACCCGCCGAGTGGGGCGGCCCGGCCGGGGCGAGCATCGATCCGGACGTGCTCACCACGGTCGCGCTGGCCTGCCGAGACAGTGAACGGCTTCGGTTCACGTATCAGGCGGCCGACGGCAGGCAGACCGACCGGCACGTCGAACCGCATCGGCTGGTCTGTCTCAGCCGCCGCTGGTATCTGGTCGCGTACGACCTCACCCGGCACGACTGGCGGAGCTTCCGGGCCGACCGGCTCATCGAGCCGGAGGGCACCGGCACCCGTTTCCTTCCCCGGGAACTGCCCGCCGCCGACGCCGCCGCGTTCGTCCGTGCCGGCCTGGGCAACCTGCCCCGCCCGTACCGCATGGAGGCGCTCGTCGACCTCCCGGCCGCCGTCGCGCGCCAACGGGTCGGCCGGTGGTGCACCGTCGAGGAGGTCGACGCCGAGCAGTGCCGGGTCCGGATGACCACCAGCTCCCTGGATTGGGCGACCATGGCACTGGGTGTGGTGGGCGCCGGCTTCCGCGTCATCGGCCCGCCCGAACTTCTCGACCGGATCCACGACTGGGGAGCTCGATTCCAGCGCGCCTGAGCCCGGTCGTCGGCGTGACAAGGCGGGACACCCCGTCTACCACTCACGAACCGCGTCCACGCCTGCGGTGAGAGCGTCTCTGGCTGATCTGAGTAGTACGCCAAGAGCCGCCTCGGCGTCGCCCACCATCGCGTCGAGGGCAGCGAAGAGTTCCTCACGTTCCACGGTCTCGATGAACAGTGTCTTGCTATTGAGGAGGTTGAAGCCCCTGCCGTACTCGCGGCCGATCTCGTACAGGCGGGCCGGCTGGTTTTCCTGAGAGCGATCCGATAGCGCTGTCATAAGTTCCGCGCGGGTCTTCTTGTACTGCGCGACGGCCTTCGTGAAGCAGGTTCCGCTGATGTGCGCGCGGCCACCCCAGTCGCGCAACGGGTTATCCCGGTTTTCCGCCACCCACTCAGGTGCGCGAGCAGCGGTGATGTCGACGAAGGTGCCGTACGGGATCTGCGGGCGCCATTTCGACCGCATCGCCCCGGCGTATTCGCGCGGAATGCTGTGCAGACACAACGTCTCCAGCCCCGGAACGCACTCGGGTAGCAGCGCATCGGAGGCGTTCATTCCGAAGAGGCCGGTGATCCGCAGCCGCCGAAGCGACGCCAGCCGGTTGAGACCCGATGCATGGAGAAGCAGGCCGAGGTCGCCGGACAGAGAGAGCGTCGCCAGATCGGGAAAGCGCTCGGCGAGCCGGTCGCAGTCGAGTGACTCGACCTCGGTGACATGCAGGTGACGAATGTCCCGGCGAGGGTCGCCCGGTTCGCTTGTCATCCGGCCGACGTCCGCGCCGGTGATGCTCATCTCATGCGGGTCCGACCAAGGGGCGCGCTCGCCTCTGTCCCAGCGTCTCTGGATGGCGAGCTGTTCGCCGAGCCGCCACCCCGTGGAGTAAATCGGCGAGGGCTTGGTGCACAACAGCGGCAACGAGCCGATGACTGTGTAACTGCGGGGAAGAACCCACTCGTAATTGCAATGGGAAAGGCACCCGTTCCAACTGTGATGGGTCAGCACCAGGGCCGACACCTCGCCGAGGTCCGCCACCGAAGAGGGCTCCGGGCCCGACCAGTTCAGCTCGAGCACTCCCGCCGCTTCCCACTCAGGATTGAGATCGGTGATCTGTGCGACCGTCCACGCATCAAGGACGTCGGAGAACGCAGCCACGACGTCCCCTGGTGCGATCGGCCGTGGGGGCGAGCCCGGCTTCCGGCCAGCCATGCCTGAAGGGTAGTCGGCAGGCGGATCACCCGCATACGCGGGCGATCCGCCCATGCGACACTCAGTCGTCCGCCGGTTGGATGGGGAAGTTCGCGCGGAACACGTTGTCCGGGTCGTAGGCGCGCTTGACCTGCCGCAGCCGGGCGAGGTTGGCCTCGCCGAACGCGTCGAGCAGCCGTTCCGGCCGGATGTCGGTGTCGAAGGACAGGTAGAGGCCGTCGGTGTACGGCGCGACCTCGGCGTCCCACGCGGCATTCAGGGCCGGCTGCGCGGCGCCCATGGCGGTGAGCACGAAGTTCTGGTGCCGGTGCGGATACGCGGTCGCGTCGGGAGCCAGGTCGTGCGCGGCCCCGCCGGTGGCGCGTATCTGCAGGAAGTAGGACAGCCCGGAGTGCGCCATCCGCTCGAAGGCGCGGCTCACGTCGCCGTCGAGATGGGTGACCAGGCCGGAGCGTACGGCCGGGTTCCCGCCGCCGGTGTGGTGCCGTTCGGCCGGCTGCACCACCTCCGAATAGGGCAGCACGTATCCCTGGTGTCCCAGCAGCGGCCCTGCCTCGGCGAGTTTCTCGAGCTCGCTCACCGCGGCCTCGGTGTCCGCGCCGGCGTACACGGTCATGAGCTGGGCCACCGCGTCCTGGCCGCGGCGCGCCGGGGAGAGGATGAGGAAGCTCGTCAGCTCACGCGGGGCCTTCTCCACCGCGGCCCCCCACCGTTCGAGGAGCCCGGCCGTGTCACGGGCGTCCAACGCCATCTGGGAGAAGACGACGTCGCCGAGTTCCATCGCCTCGATCTCGACCCAGGTGACCACGCCGAGGTTGCCCCCGGCGCCGCGCAGGCCCCAGAACAGGTCGGGGTTCTCCTCCCGCGAGGCGTGCAGCACCCGCCCGTCGGCGGTCACGACCTCCGCGGCGACGACGTGGTCGATCGTCAGGCCGAACGTGCGCCCGAGCAGGCCGATGCCGCCCGTCGTCGCGAGGCCGCCCACGCCCACGCCGCCGAAGTCGCCTGAGCTGATCGCCCATCCGTACGGCACCAGGGTCTTGGCGACCGCGCCCCACGTCGCGCCCGCGCCCAGCCGCACCCGGCGTGTGGCCGGATCCACGACCTCGACGGTGTCGAGCGCGCCGACGTCGAGCACGATGCCGCCGTCGTTGGTGGAACGGCCGCTGATCCCGTGCCCGCCGGAGCGCACGCCGAGCGGGACGTCCTGGGACCGGGCGTACGCGAGCCCCTCGACGACCTGGCCGACGGTCCGGGGGCGCAGCACCAGGCCGGGGGACCCGGCGCGCAGGTAGTTGTGCCGCACGGACTCGTAGGCGCGGTCGCCGGGCTCGACGGCGTCGGCCGCGAGGCTCGCCGGGACCTTGTCGTAGTCGATGCCGTCGCGGCGCAGCGCGATCGCGGCGGCTCCGCGGCGGGCGGCCGCGGGGACGGTGCCGGTGGTGGCCCGCTCGCGCGCCACCGCGTCCCGTACGGCGGGGGCGATCTCCTCGCCGTACACCTGGATGAGTCGCGGGTCGTCCGAACCCAGGATGAACGTGCCGATGCCGTCCTCCAGCGCGAGGGCGGTCAGCTCCTCGACCCACTGCTCGACCGGCCCCTGCAGAAAGCCCTCACGGGCCTCGGCGAGTGCGCCACTGATGTTCAGCAGGCGGCGCACCTGCGCCGGGTCGCGGCCGGCCTCCTCGGCGGACTCGTCGATGATCGTGTTGCCGCGCCGCAGGTCGCCGTCCTTGAGGTAGGCGAGAGAGGGCAGCCAGCCGTCGGCCTCGCGCGCCACCAGGCGCAGCATCCGGGGCTTGTAGGCGCCGAGCCAGATCGGGATGTCGTGCGCGGGGGCCGGGCCGCGCTTGGCCCCGGCCACGCGGTGGTGTTCGCCGTCGACGCGGAGGATGCGGCGCTCGCGTACGTCCCAGATGCCGCGGATGATCTCGATGGCCTCCTCAAGCGCGGTCACGGACTCGGCCGGCGTCAGGCGGGTGCCGCCCATCGACTCGATGGCGTCCCAGAAGCCGCCCGCGCCGATGCCGAGCGCGAACCGGCCGCCGGAGAGCAGGTCGAGCGACGCCGCGGCGCGGGCCAGCACGGCCGGCGGGCGCAGCGGCAGGTTCAGCACGTTGCCTGAGACCGTGATCCGCTCGGTGCGTGCGGCCACCCAGGACAGCAACGTCCAGGTGTCCAGGAACCCCGGCTGGTAGGGGTGGTCCTGGAACGTCACGAGATCCAACCCGGCGGCCTCGGAGACCTGGGCGAGCCGGACCGGCCCCTGCGGGTCGTGGTTCTGCGGGGTGAGGAACGCGCCGAAGGCCAGTTCGTGGCCGTAGTCCGTCATGCCAGCCTCTTCCAGAAACTAATCTGTCAAACAGATGATATGTGGCACAACTTATCGAAGTGTCATCCTATTCCGGGCTAGAGTGGACGGTGTGACCGCCCGCGAACCAGCCGACTCCCCGACGCCGTCAGCGCAGGGTTCGTCAGCGCACGGTTCCGTGCTCGGGTGGTCCCTCACCGTGCTGCTGCGGGAGTGGAGCGCACGCGTCGAGGACGCCTCGCGCGACCTGCCGCACGGCGTGCGCGGCTACCAGGTGCTTTCCGCGGTCGTGCACGACGCCCCGCCCACGCAGGCCGCGCTCGCCGCCCGCCTCGGCATCGATCGCACGGTCATGACCTACCTGCTCGACAAGTTCGAAGGGTGCGGCCTTCTGGAGCGCAAGCAGGACCCGGCCGACCGCCGGGCGCGGCGCATCGTGCCGACCGACCACGGGCGGCGGGTCCTCGCCGAGGTGGACGCGAGTGTCGCGCGGGCCGAGGACGCGCTGCTCTCCACCCTCCCGCCCGAGGATCGGCGTGTCCTCCTGGCGCTGCTGGAGCACGCCGCCGCCGGGGCGGCTCCCGGCGAGGACCGCTGCGCCGCCGTCGCGAGATCGGCCGGGCTGACGCAGGAGGCATGACCCGGCCCGGCACGTCCCGGCCGGTCGAGGTCCGTCAATCGGTGCGCTTGTCGTGGAGCTCCGCCGTGGCCTCCACGTACGCGTCGGCGGCGCGGGCGAAGTAGTCGAAGAGGACGGCCTGCTGCTCGGGCGAGTAGCCCTGGACGATGGCGCCGATCTTCTTTCGGGCCGGGGCCAGAGCCTCGTCGAGGCCGCCGGGGCTCGCGACGAGTTCGACGATGACCTTGCGACGGTCGTCCGGGTCGGGCGCCCGGCGCACGTAGCCCGCCTGCTCCAGCCGGTCGATGAGTCTCGTCGTGGGCCCGGTGGTCAGGCCCGTGCGCCGGCCCAGCTCGCCGGGGGTCATCGCGCCGCCCAGCCCCAGGATGTTCAGCGCGTACAGGTCGGTCGCGCCCAGGCCGACCGCCTTGGCGCCGGCGTGACCGTGCAGCATCACGGCGCTGAGGTAGCGCCGGTACACCGCTCCCGGGTTGTCCGGTGTTGACACGTGCCGACCCCTTCCCTAATCTCTTCTTCAGAGAAGAGAAATCTTTCAAGAAGCAAATGCTTCAAAGAAGCTATCACGAGAGGGCATATGCCATGGACGCCTCCACCACCCCCACCACCCCCGCCTCCACCGCCGACGTCGCCGCTGTCACCGCCGTCCTGGATCGCCTCACCACCGCCTGGAACGCGGGGAACGGTGCCGCCTACGGCGCGGAGTTCACCGCCGACGCCACCTACATCACCTACGTCGGCACGCTCTACGTGGGCGGCACCGAGATCGGCACCGCCCACCAGGCCCTGTTCGAAAGCTTCCTCAAGGGCACCCGGCTCGCCTGCGAGATCGTCGGCATCCGCTTCGCCGGCCCGGACACCGCCCTGGTCGTCACCCGCGGCGACGTCCACAAGGGCAGGCCCGGCAAGCTCGGCAAGATCCAGACCTACACGCTGGTGCGCCAGGCGGACGGCGACTGGAAGGTGGCCGCCTTCCAGAACACCAAGCACAAGGCCCTCATGGAGGCCATCTCCTTCAAGGCCCAGCCCGCCACCAAGCCCGCCACCAAGCCCGCGGCCTGACCACCATCGAAGCCCGCCGAAGCCCGCCGCACCGGAGGACCCCCATGACCCGACTCGCCGTCGTCGGCGCCGGCGGCCGCACCGGCCGCCTCGTCGTGGAGCGCGCCCTGGCGGCCGGTCACCACGTGACCGCCGTCGCCCGCCGCCCCGAGAACCTCGACCTCGACCACCCGCGCCTCGTCCGCCGCGCCGCCGACGTGCTCGATCCCGGCGCGCTCCGTGACGCCCTCGCCGGACTACGCGTCGTGGTCTCCGCGCTCGGCTCCACCGGGCGCGGGCCCACCACCGTCTACTCGGCGGGGACGGCCGCGATCGTCGCGGCGCTGCCGCCGGACGCCCGGCTCGTGGTGATCTCGTCCGCCGGTCTCGCGGTCCCGGCCGACGCCGGGCCGGGCGCCCGGCTGCTCGGCCGTGTCCTGCATCGGCTGATGCGGCATACGTACGCCGACATGGCCCGGATGGAAGAACTGCTCGCCGCCGGCGGCCTCAGATGGACGGCGGTGCGGCCGACCGGGCTGACCGACCGGCCGGGGACGGGCCGCCCGCGCGTCTCGATCGGCGCGACAGGGCGCGTCGGCAACCGGACCTCCCGCGCCGATCTGGCCGCCTTCGTGGTGGACCGTCTCGACGACCCACTGACCTTCGGCCGTCCCGTCGCGGTCTCGTCCTGAGCGCCGCCGGTCGTGGCTCGGGGCCTCGCCTACCCGTTCGACGGCACGGGGGCGTGCGGCCCGCGGAAGGGGAGCGTCTCGCTGTAGACGATGTTGGTGGTGGTGCTGCCGAACCGGGCGAGCTCGTCCACCACCTTCTCCAGGTGGGCCATAGAGGTCGCGGTGATCTTGAGCGTGTAACAGTCGTCGCCGGTGGTGCGCAGGCACTCCAGGATCTCCGTACGCTCGCCGAGCAGCCGGTGCAGCGGCTCGTGCCGGCTGCCCGGATACTTCAGCCGCACCACGGCGAGCACGGCGTATCCGACCTTTCCCAGGTCGACCACCGCGCGGTAGCCGCTGATGACGCCGGCCGCCTCCAGGCGCCGCACCCGCTCGGTCGTCGCGGAGGCGCTGAGGCTCACCCGCCGGGCCAGCTCGGTGAGCGGCACGCGGCCGTCGCGCTGCAGCTCGGCCAGGATGGACCAGTCCGTCGTGTCAAGACTCTCGGCCATCGGCCGAATATACCGGGGAATCCACGGCCTGACCGCGTGTAAGCAGGGACTTCTTTCTTCCCGGCGGCCTGATCGCCTGAATACTCTGGTCCGGTGAAACTAGGCGTCAACGTCCCGAACTTCGGGCCGGGCACCCGTCCGGACGTGCTGCGCGGCTGGGCCGAGACGGTGGAGGGGCTCGGGTTCGACCTGCTCATGGTCTCCGACCACGTCGTGGTGACCCCCGACGTGGCCGAGCAGTATCCCGCGCCGTTCTACGAGCCCTTCACCACGCTGTCCTGGCTCGCCGGGATCACCACGAGGATCAGACTGGGCACCACCGTGCTGATCGTGCCCTATCGGCACCCGCTGCTGACCGCCCGGATGGCGGCCAACCTCCAGGAGCTGAGCGGGGGACGGCTGGTCCTCGGCGTGGGCGTGGGCTGGGCCCGGCAGGAGTTCGAGGCGCTGGGCGTGCCGTACGAGCGGCGAGGGGCGCTGACCGACGAGCACCTGCGGGCGATACGCCGGGCCTGGCAGGACGAGGAGGACTACCGGGCCGGGCACGTGCCGATCTGGGTCGGCGGCGGCAGCGACACCGCTCTCCGCAGGGCGGTGCTCCTGGGCGACGCGTGGCATCCCCTGCGCTTCACCCTCCCGTGGCTGGGCGAGCGGGTGGACAAACTGGCCGCCGTCGCGGAGAGCCTGGGGCGGCCCGCACCCGTGCTCGCCCCACGCATCCTGCTGCGGCTCACCGGCGCCCCGGTGACGGGCGAGGGACGCCGGGCCGGCGAGGGCACCCTCGACCAGGTGATGGACGACCTGGAACGGCTGCGCCTCCTGGGCGCCGAGACCGTCCTGCTCGACCCCTTCGGGGGAGACCCCGATGAGACGAACCATCCGGAGGCGGCGTGGCACATGCTCGAGACGGTGGCCGCCGCGTACACGAAGGAGCATTCATGACACCCGACGACGAGAAGTTCCTCCGCAGGGCGATCGAGCTGGCCGCCGAGGCCCGGGCGGGCGGCAACCCGCCGTTCGGCTCCCTGCTGGTGGGCCCGGACGGCGACGTGCTCGCCGAGGAGCGCAACACCTCGCTCACCGAGGCCGACATCACCGCTCATCCCGAGCTGAAGCTGGCGCGCTGGGCCGCCCGCGAGCTCGACCCGGCCGCCGCGGCCGGCACCACCATGTACACGAGCTGCCAGCCGTGCGGCATGTGCACGGGCGCCATCGAGCGCTCCGGACTCGGCCGCGTCGTCTTCGCGCTCTCCGGCGACCAGCTCGGCACGCTCAAGCCGCCGGCGGCCGGCCCGTCGTCCTTCCGGCAGGAGGGGCCGGCGCTCTTCGACGAGGCGCGGGTGCCCGTCGAGGGCTACTACCTCTGACGCGCGCCGTCAGCCGGCGTCCGGGACGTAGCTCAGGTTGAGCACACCGGTCTTGAACGTCTCGGACTTCACCAGCTTCAGCTTGTGCGTCGGGGTGTCCTCGAACAGCCGCTGCCCGCGGCCGACGACGATCGGGTGGACGAGCAGGTTCAGCTCGTCGAGCAGCCCGTTGGCGAGAAGCCACCGCACGGTCGTCGCGCTGCCGGACATCTGGAGGTCGCCGCCCTGGGTCCGCTCCTTGAGCTCGCGCAGCCTGGCCGCGACGTCACCGTTGACGACGGTGGTGTTGTTCCAGTCCGCCTTCTCCAAGGTGCCCGACACGACGTACTTGGGGGCGTTGTTGAAGGCCTCGGCGATCTCGGGGTCCTGGTCCGTCGTCGTCCAGTAGGCGGACCACTCCTCGTACAGCTTGCGGCCCATCAGCATCCCGGCCGAGTTCTGCATGCCCGCCTGGACCACGGCGCCCATCTCGTCGTTCCAGTAGGGGAAGTGCCACTGGTCGGGCGACTCGACGACGCCGTCGAGCGAGATGAAGAAGTTCGCGACGATCCTGGCCATGTGCTCCGCTCCTTGTGTCGTATGACGGTGGCTGCGAAATGAGAGGTTAGGCCGTGACGCCCGCGCGGGTCTTGTACGGAAACGACACGGCCGTACGGCCGGTCGGATCGACGAGGGGGTCACGCTCGGCGGAGCCGCCAGAGCAGGTAGGCGGCGACGGACGACGAGTCGCTGACGGAGCCGTCGAGGATCATCCGTTCGAACTCGGTGCGGTGCACCCACCGCTGGCGCATGTCCTGCTCGGTGTGCTCGCGGTGGGGGTCGCCTCCGGTGAGACCGGTGGCCACGTAGACGTGCAGCCCCTGGCCGGTCATCCCGTGGGCGTTGTCCATGCGCCCGAGATAACGCAGCGCGGCGGCCCGGAGCCCGGTCTCCTCGACCAGCTCGCGCCGGGCCTCGTCCTCACGGGTGTCCGCCTCGGCCGACCCCTGGGGGAAACTCCATGAGCGGCGGCCGATCGGGTAGCGGTACTCCTCCACGATGTGGAAGCCGTCGTCCTCTTCCGGCACGATCAGCACGAAGTCGGGCTTGACCACGTATCCGTACAGGCCGGGAGAGCCGTCCGGGTGCTCGATCGCGTCCTCTCGGACCGTCATCCACGGGTTGCTGTAGACGATCCGGGAGGAGACCTGCCGGATCACGGGCTGCGCTTCGGTCACGTGGCCGGATACTACCCACGCTCCGGCCGCGCGTCCGCGTACGCGCGGCGTGCTCGGAACGCGCGACCGGCCGGCGCTTCTCCGGCCCCGGCGGTCACTTCCCCGTGGTCTGGCCGGAGACGGGCTGGTAGGCGAGGGACAGCACACCCGTCGGGAAGGTCTCCGAGGACGTGAGCGTCATCGGGATCTCCAGGCCGTCCTCGAACAGGCGCTGGCCCTTGCCCACCACGATGGGGTGGACCAGCAGGCGGAGCTCGTCGAGCAGGTTGTGCCGCATCAGCGAGCGGACGAGGTTCGTGCTGCCGCTGATGCCGATCGTCTTGCCCGGCTGCCGCTTGAGCTTGGTGATCTCCTCGGCGAAGTCGCCGGTGACGAGGGTGGAGTTCTGCCATTCGACCGTGTCGAGGGTCGACGAGACGACGTACTTGCGGACGTTGTTGATGAAGCTCGCGAAGGGGTCGTCGGCCTCGTTCTTGCCGGGCCAGTAGGCCGCCCAGCTCTCGTACATGACCCGGCCCATCATCATCGCGTCGGACTCGGACATCAGCGCGCCGACGGCGGCGCCCATCTCCTCGCTGAAGTAGGGGAAGTGCCACTGGTCGGGCGACTCGACGACGCCGTCGAGGGACATGAAGAAGCTGGTGACGATCTTGCGCATCTGGATCTCCTCTGTCTCGCGCTTGCGTGACTCCAGACTCGCAGCCGACGAGTTCAACTGTCAAGACAATTCTTTTTGTCGGAGTGTCGGAGGAGTGCCAGGAGGGATATGCCCCTGCCGATATCCCACCTGGCCCTGGGGTTCAGCTACACCTCGAGCCATCCCTCCGAGCTGTGCGGCTCGAGCGACCCCGCCGAGCGCGAGATCAGCGGAGGGGCGTTGTTGCGGGTGCGGGCGCGGTAGGGCTCCGCCGAGGCAGGCCCGGCGACCAGCACCGTCCCCAGGAACGCCGACGCCATGACTGCGGCCGCCGTCAGACGCCGGAACGGGATTCGCGCTCCGTTTCGCGCGGGGTCATCGTGTCTCCTCTTCGTGGTCCGGCCGGCTTCGAGCCGAATCGGGATCGGGTCGGACCGAGCATCGGACGTGCCGGTATACGAGGCGTATAGCCCCTGGTGGAGACGCCTTCGCCGCCCGGCGGACAGCCCCGATCGGAGGTGCGTCGCCGCCCTGACTGAGACGTTGACAAATCAGGCGATGATCCTGGATTCTTCACTCCGGTGTCCGACAGAGGCGGAATCTGAGTGGAATTTCACGTCCTGGGGCCGCTCAGCGTCTCCCGCGATGGTCACCCGGTCCCTGTCGGCGGAGCGCCGAAACTCCGGCTCACCCTGGCCGCGCTGCTGTCGAAGGCGGGGCAGCCGGTGTCCGTCGACTGGCTGATCGCCGCCGTCTGGGGCGACCGGCCGCCCGCGTCCGCGCGGCGCAACATCCACCTCTACGTCCACCAGTTGCGACGGGCGTACGGCGCCCGCGTCCTGCCTGGACGGCCGGGCGGCTACGCGATCATCCCCGACGCGCTCGACGCGGCGCGGTTTCGCGGCCTCGCCGCTCAGGGAGGCGCGGCCCTGGACCGGGGAGACCTCGAATCCGCGTGCGACCGGCTCCGCGCGGCGCTGAACCTCTGGCGGGGGCCGGCGTTCGAGGAGTTCGCCGACTGCGCGCTCGTCGCCGACGAGGCCCGGCGGCTCGAGGAGTCGCGGCTCGTGGTGCACGAGCGGCTGGCGGAGGCCGAGCTCGCCCTGGGCCGGCACGTCGAGGTGGCCGCCGAACTCGCCGACCTCACCAGGGAGCATCCCTACCGGGAGAACCTGCACGGGCATCTCATGCTCGCGCTGTATCGGTCCGGGCGTCAGGTCGAGGCGCTGGAGGTCTTCCGCAGGACCCGCGACGTCCTGAATACCCAGCTCGGCATCGAGCCGGGCCCCGTGCTCCAGCGTCTGCACGAGGCCATGCTCCGGGGCGACGAGGACCTCCTCCCCGCCCTGGCCCCGCCCCCGGATGCTGAGCGGCGCAGGACGGACGACTGCCCCTATCGGGGCCTGATGGCGTTCCAGCCGGAGGACGCGGACTGGTTCTTCGGCCGTTCCTCGCTGGTCGACCGGCTGCGCGAACTGGTCGACCGGCTTCCCGTGGTCGGCGTGTTCGGCGCGTCGGGGAGCGGCAAGTCGTCCCTGCTGCGCGCCGGCCTGCTGGGGTCCGTCTCCGGCGAGCACGGCGCCGCGGTGCCGTGGCGGGGGCTGCTCATGACGCCGGGGGACCACCCGCTGGACGCGCTGGCCGACGTGGTGGCCAAGACGTCGGGCGGCGACCCGGTCGCGCTGCGCGACGACCTCGCCCGCGATCCGGATGCGCTGGCCGCCGCACTGGCCGCCGCAGTGGGCGGCGCACAGCAGACCCGCCTGCTGCTGGTGGTGGACCAGTTCGAGGAGATCTTCACGCTGTGCGCCGACGACGCGGAGCGCCGCCGGTTCGTCGAGGCCCTCCTCGGCGTCGCACTGGATGCGGGCCGCCGCGTCGTCCTCGTGCTCGGCGTGCGCGCCGACTTCCTCGCCCACCTGACCCAGCACCCCGCCCTGGTCGAGGCGCTCGGCGGCGAGGCCCAGATGCTCGTCGGGCCGGTGTCGTCGCCGGACCTCCAGGAGATCGTCGTACGGCCCGCCGCCCGGGCGGGGCTCACCGTGGACCCCGACCTGCTGGCCACGGTGCTGGCCGACGCCGCCGAGGAGCCGGGCAGCCTGCCGCTGGTCTCGCACGCGCTGCTGGAGACCTGGCGGAACGCCACCGGCCCGAGGCTCACGCTGGCGGCCTACCAGGCGGCCGGCGGCGTACGCGGGGCCATCGCGCAGAGCGCGGAACGGGTCTTCGGCGAGTTCGCCCCTGCGGAGCGGCAGGCCGCCCGCAGGATCTTCCTACGGCTGACCGCGCTGGGAGACGGCACGGAGGACACCAGGCGTCCCATCTCCCGTACGGAACTGGTCGGCGTGGCCGACCCCGACGTCACCACCCGGGTGCTCGACCGGCTCGCCGCCGCGCGGCTCGTCGTCCTCGCGGAGGAGACGGTCGACGTGGCGCACGAGGCGCTGATCAGAGCTTGGCCGCGGCTCCACCGCTGGCTCACCGACGACCGCGAGAACCTGCTCGTCCACCGGCGGCTCACCGACGCCGCCCAGACGTGGCGGGAGCTGGACCGCGACCCGGGCGCCCTCTATCGGGGCGCCCAGCTTCTCGTGGCCGGGACCTGGGCGGAGGACCACCCGCAGGAGCTCAACGACGTCGAAAGCGCCTTCCTGCGGGCCAGCCGCGCGCTGGAGGACGGCGAGCGCAGCGCGGCGCGGCGCCGCACCCGGCTGCTGCAACGCCTGCTGGCCGGGATGGCCGCGCTCTTCCTGCTCGCCCTGCTCGGCGGCGGCGCCGCCGTACGGCAGGGCAGGGAGGCCGGCCACCAGCAGCTGGTCGCCCTGTCGCGGCAGCAGTCCCTGCAGGCCCGATCGCTTCTCGCCACCGATCCCGATCTCGCCGGCCTGCTGGCGATCGCGGCCTATCGGCTCGACCCGGAGCCCGAGACGCGGGGCGCGCTGCTGAGCGTGTCCGCCGCGGCGCGCCGCCGCATCGAGCTCAACGTGGAAGGACCCGCGGTCTTCGGGCTGGCGTTCAGCCCGGACGGGTCGCGGCTGGCCGCGGCCGGCACCGACGGCGCCGTCGGCCTCTGGGACCTGCGGACCCGCACCCACATCGCCTCCTTCCCCGGGCCGCTCATGCCGACGGGGCCGGGGGAGATCCACGCCAGGGCGGCGGCGTTCAGCCGCGACGGCAGGTTGCTCGCCTCCGTGGTCAGGGACGCCGCGCTCGCGTCGAGCAGGGGTGTGGTCGTCGTGTGGGACGTGGCCTCCCGCCGCCCCGTGTTCCAGCGGCAGCGGGAGCGGCTCACCGACGCGATGGCGCTGAGCCCCGACGGCACGAGGATCGCCGTCGGGGTGGGCGAGGGCGCGGTCGAGCTGTGGGACCTGCGCGACGGGAGCAGGCGCATCCTCAAGGGACACCGGGAGGAGGTCGTGGCTCTCGCCTTCAGCCCCGACCAGGCGTTCCTGGTGTCGACCACGGGCGGAACCGAGAAGCCCCTCGTGTGGGACGCGGCCTCCGGGGCGAAGCTCGCCGCGCTCGACGCCGTGAACGTCCACAGGCTGGGCTTCGATCCCGCCGGCGGCATCCTCGCCACGGGATCGTCGCACTACGGCGTGCGGTTCTGGCGGATCGCGCACGACCGGGTGACTCGCCTGCCGGGGCTGCCCAAGCGGTCGCCGTACACCTGGGACATGTCCGCTCCGGTCGCCGGCCGGATCGCCGTGGCCGACGAGGACGGCCTGATCACGATCTGGGACGTGGCACGACGGCAGCCGGTCGAGACCTACCAGGACAGAAGCCGCACGGAGACGCTGGCCCTCGCCCTGAGCGCCGACGGCTCCATGCTCGCCTCGGCCGGGCTGGGCCGGACGATCGTGGTGCGTGAGCACGCCGTTCCTCCGTTCAGCGGACACAACGAGGCCGTGAACGACATCGAGATCAGCCCGGACGGCCGGCTCGTGGCCTCGGCGAGCAGCGACAGGACCGTCCGGCTGTGGGACGTGCGCGGCGATCCGATCGCCGCGTTGGGCGACCACCCCGATCACGTCAGGTCCGTCGCCTTCAGCCCCGACGGCCGCCTGCTCGCGACCGTCACCCGCAGCCACACCCTCACCCTCTGGGACGTCGGCAGCGGACGGAGGCTCGGCACGGCGGCGTACCGGGGGCTCGGCGCGTCCACCGACGTCGGTTTCGATCCGCACGGGCGCTTTCTCGTCGCCACCGCGCTCGGACGGTTCCGCTGGGACATACGCGATCCGGGAAAGCCGGTCGAGGTGCCGTTCTCCGGCGGCTACCTCGTCTCGGCGCTGGCCTTCAGCCCCCGCGATCGGCTGCTCGCCACCACCGGTCCCTCCGGCGACCTGGTCGTCTGGGACCTCGCCCGCGACAGGGAGGTGCGCGCTCTCAGGACCAGGCAGGGCTCCGTGCTCGACGTCGCCTTCAGCCCGGACGGCAGGTCGATCGCCACGGCGGGCGCCGACCGCACCGTGAAGCTCTGGGACACGCGGACCTGGGCGTCGTACGCCACGCTGACCGGCCACACCGCCCCGGTCCAGACCCTCGCCTTCAGCCGGGACGGCCGTTCGCTCGCGTCCGCGGGGGACGACCGCACGATCCTGGTCTGGGATCTGGCGACCAGGCGGCCGGCGGCCACGCTGACCGGGCACACGGCTCCGATCAGGGGCCTGGCCTTCACCGCCGAGGGAGACCTGATCTCGGGCGGCGAGGACGGCAGGATCATTCGCTGGGAGCTGCGGCCCGGCCCGCTCGTGGGACGGCTCTGCGAGGAGATCGGCCGCGACCTCACCCGCGCGGAGTGGGCCGCCCACTTCCCCACCGTGGACTACCGGCACACCTGCTGACGGTCGTCGCGGCCCTGGACCGGCTCCGCTCGCGTTTGTGAGACTGCCGGGCATGACACGCCGGCCTTCCACCGCCGATCTCCGCCGCAGGCTCGCGCACGTCCGCTGGATAGCCGGCGGCACCGGAGCCGGCAAGAGCACCGTCACCCGTGCCCTGGCCGAACGGCACGACGTGCTCGTCTACGACGGCGACCGAGCCGAACCCGGCTACGTCCACAGGTGCGATCCGCAGCGACAGCCCCACCTGTGGGCGTTGCTGCGGACGCCCCGCGAGGACAGATGGGCGAGCCGCACCGCCGAGGAGATCTTCCACGCCATGCCCAGCCTGCACGGCGAGACGTTCGGCTTCGTCCTCGACGACCTGCTCGCCCTGCCCGCCGACCGGCCCGTCCTCGTCGACGATTTCCGTACGCTGCCGAGGGAGGTCGCGCCGCTGGTCGCCCGGCCGGAGCACGCCGTCTTCCTCCTGCCGGCGCCCGGATTCCGGGCCCGTGCGCTGGGCGACCGGTTCGCCGATCCCGCCCGGGCGCACGCCAACTGGGGAAACGGCGACCACGCCGCCGCCCTGGCCACGCGGCTGGCCCGCGACCGGCTCTGGGACGAGGAGGTGCGACGCCAGGCCCGCGAACTCGGGCTGCCGGTCCTGCCCGTCGACGGCTCCCGCAGCGTCCCGGAACTGGCCGCGGAACTGGCCGCGATGTTCCAGCTCGTCAGATGACGTAGGTCCGGGTGACGGCGACGAGTTCGCCGTCCTCGCGGGTCGAGGCGACCAGGTCCGGGGGTCTCGGCACGAAGCCCGGCACGGCCGCCAGGCCGTCCCTCTCCGCGATCGCGGTGAGGCGCGCCGTGCGCGTGCCCGGGATCCGGACAGTGATCCGAGCGCCCCGGGGCGGGATGCCGCGCACGCGGATCTCACCCGGCCAGGTGCGGGCGCGGGTGCCGGTCACGGCGGCCGTGACCGGCCGCATCCCGTCGGCGACGGCCGTCACCGAGGTGATCGGGTGGTCGACGCGCAGCGTCACCGAGCGGGCGCCGCGACCGGCGGCCACCCGCAGCGTGACGGTGTCCCCGGCCCGCGAGAGCACGGTCACCCGAGGGCCGGCGGCGTCGATCGCCTGAGCCGGGCCCGTCCACAGCTCCCCCCGGGCGTAGCCGGGCGGCAGCGTCCGCATCTCGTGGCCGCTCACGTAGCGCCGGGTCCACGTGGGCGGATCGACGTCCCCGCTGACCCAGTGGGCCGTGCGCGTGTCCGCGTCCAGCACGTACGCCAGATGGGTCCGCTGGGGGGCCGCGGCGCCGGGACTGTTCGCGTGGAGCCCGAGAGCGGTCAGCGCGAGCACGAGCACGGCGCCGGTCGACGGCACGGCGACGGCGAGGCGGCGGCCCGGCCGGCTCCCGGGCCGGGGCAGCGCCAGGTCCGCGATCGGCAGCAGGGTGAGGCAGAAGAGGGCGAACACCAGCGCCGCGGCCCCGCCGAGCGCGAGGCCCATCCCGTCGAAGACGTTCCCGGCCAGGGCGGGCAGCAGCGCCGCGCCCGCGACCGCCCCGAGGGTCGCCGCGACGACCTGCCCCGGCCGCGCTCCGGGTGAGCGGGGAAGAAGCACGGCCACGATCCCGCCGATCGCGCAGGACAGCGCCGGCAGCGCGAACAGGAAGGACGCCCCGGGCGCGACCTGGGCGCAGACCACTCCCAGCCCGGCCGGCCAGGCCAGTGCGCCGACGGCCGCCCCCACGGGGCCGATCACGCGGCGCGCCCACAGATACCAGAGCAGCACCGCCGGCATCGCCATGACCACGACGGCGGCCCGGTAGGGCAGCGGACGATGCAGAAGACCTCCCATGGCGTCGTAGGCGGGCCGCCACGTCGCCAGTGCGGCCCACAGCCCCTGCGCGAGGGCCACCGCCGCGACGAGCGGCACGATCGCGGACGCGGCGCCGGCGACGACCCGGGGAACGCTGGTGATCCCCCGCCGCCGCGCGAGCATCGTCAGCACGGCGAGCGCCGCGACGGCGGCCGCCGCGAGCGGCCACACCAGGGACGCCGGATAGGTGACCATGACTCCGAAGATCCGGAAGTACGTTGCGTCGTGGTCCGAGGGCAGCGCGGTCAGGTCGGCCCCGCCGAAGGCGCGGGCCAGCGCGAGCATCGTGGCGCCGTGGTGCTGCAGGCTCCCGCGGTCGAGGTTCGCGATCGAGTCCCCCGCGGTGTGGTATTTCGCGGAGTCCTCGATGTAGGCGAAGTTCATGCCGGTGAAGCCTGCCCTGGTCAGGGGAGTGAAGTCGGTGTTGTTCGGCAGGAGCCGATACAGCTCCGCCATCGAGGAGTCGCCCCGGGGACGCGGCGCGGCGTCCGCGTACGTCGCGACCAGGCCGGCGTTGTTCCTCGACGTCTCGAACATCAGTGAGGGGCCGCTGACGCCGCGGGCCTCGAAGTTGAGCAGCACGCCGCCCGCGCGCGCCAGGGGGTGCTCGCGGACGAAGGCCTCGGCGCCGAGCACGCCGTCCTCCTCGCCGTCGGTGATCAGCAGGACCAGGTCGTTGCGGAGGGCGGCGCCGGTGCGCAGCGCGCGTACGGCCTCCAGCATGGCGGCGACGGCCGCGCCGTCGTCCGACGCGCCGGGTCCCATGGCCGCGGAGTCGTAGTGGGCGGCCAGCAGGACGGTGCCCGTCGGGTCCGTGCCGGGCAGCGTGGCCACGATGTCGTCCACCATGCCGAACGTCGCCAGCCCGGCGGACGACCACGTTCCGACGGCCCGGTGGACCTGGACCTTCAGGCCGTCCGCCCGCAGCGTGGCGGCCAGGTAGTCACGGGCGCGGTCCCCGGCCGGGCTGCCGAGGGGACGTGGTTCGGTCGCGAACCTCCGCA
Organism: Microbispora sp. NPDC046973; assembly: GCF_040644495.1. Classification (NCBI taxonomy): domain Bacteria; kingdom Bacillati; phylum Actinomycetota; class Actinomycetes; order Streptosporangiales; family Streptosporangiaceae; genus Microbispora; species Microbispora sp. NPDC046973. The sequence continues at coordinate 28,683 of NZ_JBEYWQ010000001.1, forward strand.
GGTGGGCGAGCGCCCGGTCGGCGCTGAACTGTCCGGCGGCGGCCGACGCGGGGAGCGGCTGCATGGTGCTTCCCGACATGGCGGTCAGCATGATCACCGCTGCCAGCACCCCCAGGGCCGCGATCGCCGAGATCATCCGGCGCGGCACGTCGATCAACGCTTCTTTCATGGGTGGGAACGCTAGGCTCGGCCGCCCCGCACCCGGAATGATGCGCGTTTCCGTTCCCTCCTGCGGTTTTCCGCAGGCCGGGGCTGGGGGCCGAGCGCAACTGCACGCAAGACGCCTGCGATTTCCAGCGCAAACAGCCGCAAGATTTTGGCCTATTGCACGAAGAAGTCGGACGCGGTAACCATTACGGCAAGCGGTCCGCCGGACGGAAACGGCCCGGGCCGCTCCGTGCCTCCTGGCGTCCCCGGAGCTCTCCGGAAGGACGGCGCGGTCAGCGAACGCTGCCCAGCAGACCTGCCAGCAGAGGAGTGCACGTGCCGTTCTCTCGCCGTACGTTCATCACGTCCGTCGTCTCCGGCTCCGCTTTGGCCGCGGTGTCGTCCAGTCAGCTGGTGTCCGCGCTGACCGCCGCCGCGAGCGCGGCGAGCGGCCCGGGCGACGTGGTGGGCAAGATCACGGTCGGCTACCAGGGCTGGTTCGCCTGCCCCGGCGACGGGGCCCCCATCAACGGCTGGTGGCACTGGAGCCAGAACTGGTCGCAGGCGCCCTCCCCCGGCAACACCGCCATCGTGGCCTGGCCCGACATGCGGGAGTTCACCCACGCCTACCCGACCGCGTACGGCAACCTCGGCAACGGGCAGCCCGCCACGCTCTTCTCGTCGTACGACCAGCAGACCGTGGACACCCACTTCCGCTGGATGCGGGACAACGAGATCGACACGGCCGCCCTGCAGCGCTTCAACCCGAACGGCGGCGAGGGCGCCACCCGCGACGCGATGGCCGCCAAGGTGCGCGCCGCCGCCGAGGCGTACGGCCGCAAGTTCTACGTCATGTACGACGTGTCCGGCTGGACGAACTTCCACCCGGAGATCAAGACCGACTGGACGACCAAGATGTCGGCCCTGACGGCCTCCCCGGCGTACGCCCGCCAGAACGGCAAGCCGGTCGTGGGCATCTGGGGTTTCGGGTTCAACGAGGACAAACACCCGTCCGACCCGGCGGCCTGCCTCGACGTGGTCAACTGGTTCAAGGCCCAGGGCTGTTACGTGATGGGCGGAGTGCCCACCTACTGGCGTACGGGCGTGGAGGACTGCCGGCCGGGGTTCATCGACGTCTTCAACGCCCTGAACATGCTCTCGCCGTGGATGGTCGGGCGGATCGGCAACGCGGCCGACTCCGACCGGTTCTACACCAATCTCAACGTCCCCGACCAGGCGTACTGCGACGCCCACGGCATCGACTACCAGCCCTGCGTGCTGCCGGGGGACGTGAAGTCGCGGCAGCGCGCGCACGGCGACTTCATGTGGCGGCAGTTCTACAACATGGTCCGCGCCGGAGCCCAGGGCATCTACATCTCGATGTTCGACGAGTTCAACGAGGGCAACCAGATCGCCAAGACCGCCGAGAACGCCTCGATGATCCCGGTGGGCTCCGGTCTCCTCGGGCTGGACGAGGACGGCACGGTCTGCTCGTCGGACTACTATCTGCGGCTCACCCGCGACGGCGGCCGGATGCTCAAGGGTCAGATCGCGCTCACCTCCGTACGCCCGACGCCGCCCGTCGTGAACGGCGGAGGCGACGCCAACCTGGCACGCGGGAAGGCGACATCGGAGAGCGGGCACACCCAGACCTTCGCCTCCGGCAACGCGGTGGACGGCGACGCGAACAGCTACTGGGAGAGCCCGAACAACGCGTTCCCGCAGTGGGTGCAGGTCGACCTCGGGGCGGCCGCGACGGTCGGGCGGGTGGTGCTGAAGCTGCCGCCGTCCGCGGCGTGGGCGGCGCGTACGCAGACGTTGTCGGTGCAGGCGAGCACGAACGGCTCGTCGTTCAGCACGATCGCCGGTCCCGGCGGCTACACGTTCGATCCCGCGTCCGGCAACACGGTGACGATCAACCTGCCGTCCACCTCCGCGCGGTACGTGCGGATCACCGTCACCGGCAACACCGGCTGGCCCGCCGCCCAGATCGGCGAGTTCGAGGTGTACGGCACGGCGGGGAGCGGCGACACGAAGGCCCCCACCGCGCCGGGCGATCTCATCGTGACCGCGAAGACCGCCACCAGCGTCTCGCTGTCGTGGTCGGCCGCGACCGACGACACCGGGGTGACCGGCTACGAGGTCCGCCGGGGGAGCACGGTCGCGGCCACCGTCCAGGGCACCGCGCACACGGTGACCGGGCTCAGCCCGGCGACCGCGTACACGTTCACGGTCGCGGCGCGGGACGCGGCGGGCAACGTCTCACCCGCCTCGAACACCGTGTCGGTGACGACCGACGCGGCGCAGAACACGAACCTCGCGCGGGGGAAGGCGACGTCGGAGAGCGGGCACACGCAGAACTACGGCAGCGGCAACGCGGTGGACGGTGACGCGAACAGCTATTGGGAGAGCCCGAACAACGCGTTCCCGCAGTGGGTGCAGGTCGACCTCGGGGCGGCCGTGACGGTCGGGCGGGTGGTGCTGAAGCTGCCGCCGTCCGCGGCGTGGGAGAGGCGTACGCAGACGTTGTCGGTGCAGACCGGCACCAACGGGTCGTCGTTCACCACGGTCGCCGGGCCGGGCGGCTACACCTTCGACCCGGCGTCGGGCAACGCGGTGACGATCAACCTGCCGCCGGCCTCGGCAAGGTATGTGCGGATCACCGTCACCGGCAACACCGGCTGGCCCGCCGCCCAGATCGGCGAGCTGGAGGTCTACTCCGGGTAGCGGGACGGGACGGCGGCTGCCCCCCGGCGATGTCACCGCAGCGTCTCCCCCTCCGGCAGGTCCAGTGAGGGCAGTTCGGCCCGGGTGGGCAGCCCCTCCCAGTCGCCGGCGCAGGCCACGGAGGCCGCGCCGAGCAGGGTGGCCCGTTCGAGCCGGCCGTACGCGTCGAGCCCGTCGAGCCGCCCGGACAGATATCCGGCGGTGAACGCGTCGCCCGCGCCGACGACGTCCACCACGGGCACCCTTCGAGCCGGGACGTCGAACGAGGTCCGCGCGTCGTGGTAGCTCGCGCCCGCCGCGCCGCGCTTGACGACGACCTCCTCGACACCGGCGTCCAGCAGAGCCGCCACGCGGTCGCGTTCGCCGTCGCCGTCCACCACCAGGTCCAGCTCGTCGTCGGACGCGATCAGCACCGTGACGTACGGCAGCAGCGGGCGCAGCGCCCGCGCGGCCGCCTCCCGGGACCACAGCAGGGAACGGTGGTTGACATCGAGGCTCACCCAGGCGCCGGACCGGTGCGCCTGCCGGGCGGCGGCGGCGACGGCCTCCAGCGGCGCGGGTCCCAGCGCGGGCGTGATGCCGGTGAGGTGCAGGCCCGCCTGGCCCGCGTCGACGGCGGGGCGCACCTCGTCCCACGTCAGCGTCGAGGCGGCCGAGTCCCTGCGGTAGTAGTGCACCCGGGCCCGGCCCCCGGCGGCCACGTCCCGCAGCAGCAGGCCGGTCGGGGCGTCCGTACGCCGCACGACATGGTCGGTCAGCACGCCCTCGGCCCGCAGCGTGCGCAGGACCAGCTCGCCGGGCTCGTCGTCCCCGAGTGCGCCGGTCCAGCGGGCCGTGTGCCCGAGGCGGGACAGGGCGATCGCGACGTTGGCCTCCGCGCCGGCGGTGGACACCCGCGAGTCGCCGCCGAGACGCAGCGGCCCGGCGCAGCGGACCGTGACCATCGCCTCGCCGATCGTCAGGACGTCCGCCCTCATGGAGCACCCACCAGGTCGAGCGCCGTCCTCACCCGGCGGCGTAGGCCGTCCAGGTCGCCGCCGCGCGGGGCGTCGCCCAGCAGCGGCGAGCCGAGGCCGACCGCGACGGCGCCGGCCTCCAGATAGGTATGGGCACTGTCGAGGCCGACGCCGCCGACCGGCACGAACGGCACGGCCGGGAACGGATCGCGCAGCGCGCGCAGATAGGAGACCCCTCCCGCGGAGGCGGGGAAGAGCTTGACGGCGGCGGCGCCCCGCGCGGTCGCGGCGATGACCTCGGTGGGGGTCATCGCCCCGGCGAGCACGGGCAGGCCGAGGCGCAGCGCCTCGTCCACTCCTTCGCCGAGCCCAGGGGTGACGGCGAACGTCGCGCCCGCGTCCCTGGCCGCGACGGCGTCCCGCGCGGTCAGCACGGTCCCGGCGCCGAGGTGCACGCCCGCGCCCAGGGTGGAGGCCGCCTTCCGGATGACCGACAGCGCGTCGGCGCCGCTGAGCGAGACCTCCATCAGGGTCACCCCCTCTTCGGCGAGGACGTCGATGCTGCGCAGCGCCGCCGCCGGGTCGTCGCCGCGGACGATGGCCAGCAGGCGCCTGGTCCTGAGGAGGTCGAGCAGATCGTGTGGTTGCACGCCGGTCACCATTCTGCGAAGGAGCGGTCGGGGTGACGCCAGATCGGAGAGCGCCACGTGTGGCCGTGTTTGCCGGCCTCACGCACCGCGGCCTTGTGCACCACGATGCCCAGCCGGGGCGGGCTTTCTGCGCGCCCGCTGGGAAAGTACCCCAAGGAGGACCTGGAGGGCCTGCGTCCCGCCGCCCGTCGCCGGGGAGTGATCCGAACCGGATAACGTCGGGGCCATGCGGCTTCATGTGGGGTGCGCGATGTGGACGCACGCGCCGTGGCAGGGGCGTCTCCTGCCGCACCCGCTTCCTCCGGGGGAGCGGCTGCGGGCCTACGCCACCTGGTGCAACGCGGTCGAGGGCAACACGACGTTCTACGCGACGCCCTCGCGGAGCACGGTGGAGTCCTGGGCGCGGCAGACGGATCCCGGCTTCCGCTTCGTGGTCAAGCTGCCCAGGCCGATCACCCACGAGCGCCGCCTGGCCGGGGCCGACGACGACCTGCGGGCCTTCCTCGACGCGATCGAGCCGCTGGGGCCGCGCGTCCACGCGCTGTGGGTCCAGCTTCCGGGCTCGTTCGGTCCGGCGGACGCCGGCGCGCTCGCGGCCTTCCTCGGCCGCCTTCCCGGCGACCACCGCTACGCCGTCGAGGTCCGTCACCGCGCGTTCTTCGAGGACCCCCGGGCCGCGCGGCTCCTGGAGCGGGTGCTGACCGGGGCCGGCGCCGAGTGGGTGCCGTTCGACACGACCGTGCTGTTCCGCACCCCGCCGACCAGCGACGCCGAACGGGACGCCTGGTCGAAGAAGCCGCGCGTGCCGCTGCGGACCGCCGCCCTCACCGACCGCCCGATCGTCCGCTACATCGGCCGCGACGACCCGGAGCGTACGGCCGAGGGCTGGCGGCACTGGGTGGACGCGGTCGCCGGGTGGCTGCGCGAGGGCCGCTCGCCGACGGTGTTCGTCCACACCCCCGACAACGCCGACGCGCTGACGCTCGCCCGCCGGTTCCACGACGACGTACGCGCCGAGGTGCCCGGCGTGGAGCCGCTGCCCGAGCCCATGAAGGAGACGCTGCCGGACGAGCCGCTCACCCTGTTCTGAGTCAGCGCTTCACGGCACGGAGCACGACGAACTTCGGGTCGCTCGCGACGACCTCGCAGTTGCCGAAGAGCCGGCGCAGCTTGACGTGGTAGCCGAGGTGGCGGTTGCCCACCACCCACAGCTCGCCGCCCCGCCGCAGCGCCGCACGCGAGCCGTTGAACATGCGCCAGGCGGTCGCGTCGGTCCTGCCCCGATGGGTGTGGAACGGCGGGTTGTTCAGCACCAGGTCCGCGGTGCCCGGCGGGAAGCCCGCGAGGCCGTCGGCCGCAACGAACCTCGCGACGGCACCCCCTCCGGCGTTCGCCCCGAACGTGGCCTCGGCGGAGGCCAGCGCCTGGTAGGACTCGTCGATGAACGTCACCTCGGCCGCGCCGTTGGACAGCGCCGCGGCGAGCCCGATCACCCCGTTGCCGCAGCCGAGATCGACCACGTGCTCCGGCCCCGTACGCGCGGGCAGGCTGCGCAGCAGGAGGCGGGTGCCGGCGTCGAGGCGCTCGGCGGAGAAGACGCCGGCGTGGTTGACGACGGTCAGGCCGGAGACCACCCCGGCGTCGGCGGGCAGCGCGTAGCTCCGCGGCCACGGATTCGCCCCTCGCGACAGCCCGGGGTCGGGCGAGCAGAAGATCAGCCGCGCCTTCTTGACCGCCAGCGAGGTGCGAGTGGGCCCGAGGACGCGCTCGAACAGCTTCAGCGTCGAGGTGTGGATCTCGGTGACCATCCCCGCGCCGACCACCACCGTGTCCTCGTGCACGCGGGGGGCGAGGCGGTGCAACTGGTCCTCCAGGAGGGCGAGGCTCTTGGGCACCCGCACCAGCAGCACGTCGATCCGGTCCGGCGGCTCGTCCCTGGTCGTGCGCAGCAGCACGGCGTCCGCGTCGAGGCCGTTGCGCTCGAGGTTGGCGCGGGTGGCCTGCTGGCCGAGGAAGGAGTCGCCGATCTGGACCGGGCGGTGGACGGGACGATGGACGGCGAGCGCGGTGGCGAGGGCGCCCCACCGGTCGCCCAGCACGACCAGGCTCCCCGACAGGTCCACCGGCCCGCCCTCGCGTTCGTCGAGGTGCCGCAGCAGGTATTCGTCGGCCGCGTCCCATGCGCGGAGCTGGTCGCGGGGATCCTCGGGAAAGCGGGCGAGGTCGAGAGCACCCCGCGCCGTCGTCATACGGTCCATCGCCGCTCAGGCTAGCGGGCCCTCCGCTCGGGTCCGTGCGACGAGTCCCGCATCAGCCGCGCCTGACGTCTCAGGACAGGCGTGCCGGCGGTCGGGTGTCAGCCGGCTGACGTCCCGGCAGTGGTCGCCGAGGCTGTCTGCCCGCGATCTGGGCGTGCTAGGGAGCGCTGTCCGAAGTCGTGTCGGTTCTCGTGTGGAGGATCTCGCGGGCCTGGTCCGCGGCGCGGACGATGCTCTCGGAGACGAAGGCGACGAAGCGGGCGATGTTCTCCAGGCGCGCGGCGGCCGGGGTTCCGGGGCCGAGGACGCCCACGCCCTGGCGTGCGACCTCGCCGAGGTGGGCGGTGGCGCGGGCGCTGGCCATCATCGACTGGTACAAGACGTCGTCGTCGACGACGTAGCGCTCGCGGCGGCGTTCGTCGCGTTCCCGGCGGATGAGGCCCTGGCTCTCGAGGAACGTGGTCGCTTTGGAGACGGACGCCGGGCTGACCTGCAGGCGTCCGGCGAGCTCGGAGGCGGTGAGGCTGCCGGCGTCGGTGGTGTAGAGGCTGGCCAGCACCCGTGCCGTCATCTTGGGCAGACCCGACTGCATGAAGACGGTGGCGAACACCTCCTCGTACTCGCGCACCGCCTCGGCATCGCGTCCGTGAGCCTGGGAGGACGTGCCGGAGTTCCGGGGCGCGGCCTTCCTGCGGTGGTGGGTGCGGCGTTCGGTGGCGCGGTGCGCCAGGTCGGCACGGTAGGCGGTGGGACCGCCGTTGCGCATCACCTCACGTGTGATCGTCGAAGTGGGTCGGTCGAGGCGCCTGGCGATCTCCGCGTAGGCGAGGCCGTCGGCCAGTCCCAGCGCGATCTGCTGGCGGTCCTGCTGGGTGAGCCTGCCTCCCGGCATCGCGGTCTCCTCCGTGGTCTGCGGCCTCGCAAGCATAGCGTTCACTTTTGATCCGTTGCAACGATTTCATCGGGCACCGTTGCATTGAACTTAGATCCACTGCAACGATTTCTGCACTCTGACGTGCATATATCTCTCACCAACGCAACAGATTCCTTGCATGGTCTGGAAATGCAACGTAGCGTTTCCGGCGTTGGAAACGAAAAGTCACAGGAGAGCGCGATGCAGAAGTTCGACACTCCCGCCCCGATCTCGGTCGTCCTCGACGTCCCCGCCGGGCGCGTCCAGCTCCTCGCGGCCGATCGGGCCGACACCGTGGTCGAGGTCCTGCCCGTCGACGCCTCGAAGGGCCGCGACGTGAAGGCGGCGGAGCAGACCAAGGTCGAATACGGCGACGGTGTCCTGCGGATCAAGGCCCCGGAGGGGAAGAACCAGATCCTCGGCCCCTCCGGATCCATCGAGGTGACGGTCCGGCTGCCTGCCGGTTCCCAGGTCGAGGCGAAGGCGGCCAGCGCCGAATTCCGGGTGGTCGGACGGCTCGGCGACGTCGCCTTCGAGGGCGCGCACGGCTCGATCAAGCTGGACGAGGTCGCGAGCGCCTGCCTCACCACCGCCGCCGGCGACGTCTCCGTCGGCCGGCTCAACGGTCCCGCGAAGATCAGCACCGGCAAGGGCGACATCCGCATCGCCGAGGCCGTGCGCGGCACGGTTGTGCTGCGCACCGAGGCCGGCGAGGTGTCGGTCGGCGCCGCCGCCGGAGTCTCGGCCTCGCTGGACGCCGGCACTTCCTACGGCCGGATCCGAAACGCGCTCAACAACACCGAAGGCGCCGCCTCCCAGCTCGACATCCACGCGACCACCGCCTACGGCGACATCGTCGCCCGCAGCCTCTGACCCGCAGCCTCCATTCGTCCGTCAAAGCGAAGTCATCACAGACCTGAAGGAGCCACCACCATGTCCGTCACTCTTACCGGCCAGGACCGCCCGGAGCTGCAGAAGATCATCGAGGAGATGGTCGATTCCGGCTTCGTCGGGGTGTCGCTGCGCGTGCACGACGAGCGGGGCGAGTGGGCCGGCAGCGCCGGGGTGCGCGAGCTGGGCGAGGCCGCCGAGCCGCCGATCAACGGACACGTCCGGATCGGCAGCAACACCAAGACCTTCATCGCGACCGTGGTGCTGCAACTGGTGGCCGAGGGCAAGATCGGGCTGGACACTCCGGTGACCGACTACCTGCCCGAGTTCGGCCTGGACGAGCGGATCACGGTGCGGATGCTGCTGCAGCACACCAGCGGGGTGTTCAACTTCACCGGGGAGTACTTCGAGGACGGCACGTTCGTGCCGGGCATCCCCTCCACCACGGCCGGCAAGGAATGGGTGGACAACCGGTTCACCACCTACCGGCCCGAGGAACTGGTCCGGCTGGCGTTGTCCAAGCCGGCACGGTTCGAGCCGGGCACCGACTGGAGCTACTCCAACACCAACTACGTGCTGGCCCGGCTGCTGATCGAGAAGGTCACCGGCCGCCCGGTCGCCGAGGAGATGCGGCGGCTGATCCTGGGGCCGCTCGGCTTGTCGGGCACCATCCAGCCGACCACCGAGACGGACATCCCCGAGCCGCACGCCCACGCCTACTACCGCTACGAGAAGGACGGCCAGAGCCAGACGGTCGACGTCACCCGCCACAACCCGTCCTGGATCTCCAGCGGCGGAGACATGATCTCCACCACACAGGACCTGCACACGTTCATCTCCGCGTTGTGCGGTGGCAAGCTGCTGCCGGCCGAGCTGCTGGCCGAGATGCGCACGCCGGAATCCAAGGCCGGCTACGGACTGGGCGTGTTCGTACAGCAGGCGCCGGGCGGCGGCACCGTCATCACGCACAACGGCGGCATGGCGGGCCACGCGGCGCTGATGTACAGCACGCCCGACGGCGGCACGACCCTGACCGCCGCGCTGAACTACGTCGACGACGCCGCGCTGTCCCTGGGAGTGGCGTTCCAGCAGGCGACACAGCGCCTCGTGCAGGAGGTGTTCGGCGGCGGACGGGCCGGATCGGCCGACGCGGCCGAGCCGGCTCAGCAGACGGGCTGAGAACCCCGGACGGAAGGCCCGGCGGCGGGCTCAGGGACGGCGGCGGCCCGTCCACAGCCACATCGCCGCCAGGGCGGCGATCGCGACGCAGCCTCCGGCGGCCATGCCGGCGAAGAAGCCCGGTCCGTCGCCGTCCGACGGTTCCCACAGGATCGCGGGCACGACCAGGGCGAGCAGGGCCACGGCCAGCACCAGGTAGAACCGCCGGCTGAAGAAGACGTTGCGGCCGGGGGCAGCGGGCGGGGAGTCGAGCTGCGCGGCCGGTCCCACGCTGGCGGCCCTGGGCCGCTTGAAGTACCGCCAGTACATCCAGGTGCCGCAGGGCTCCCAGCCCTCGGGCGCCAGCCGCGCGGCCGGCGCGGAACCGCCGATCGACGGTTCCCTGCGGTACTCCCACCGTTGCGGCCGTTCCGGGTCGCGGTGGCTGACGAACCTGCCGAGGTGGTCGACGCGGTCGATCTCCCAGCCCTGGTCGCCGAGCCGGGCCAGCATCTGGCGGTCGGTGAAGATGTCGGCGGTCCACCGCCACTCGGTGGCGTCCGTCGCGTCGGCCTCGGGCGCCCGCGCCGCCAGCAACTGCCCGGCGAACTCCCCGGCAGGCCCGAACTCCTCCTCCGGGTCGGCGCCGGTCTCCGCGACGTACGCGGCGAGGTCGGCGATCGTGGCCTCGGCGTGCGCCGCGGGCACGCCGCCCTCGCACAGCAGGGCCTCCAGCTCGTCGAGGTAGGTGCTCATTTCAGCCCTCCCGAGGCCAGCACCGTGCGTACGGACTCGTCGAACGCCAGCCACAGGCGGCCCTGCTCGGCCAGCGTCTGCCGGCCCTGCTCGGTCAGCCGGTAGTAGCGCCGGCCCGGTCCGCGTTCGGTCACCCGGAACTCGGCCGACACCAGGCCCGCCTCCTCCAGCCGGTTGAGCACCGGATAGAGGGTGCCGCCGCGGATCTGCCCGAGCCCCGATCCGGCGAGCATCTTGGCGATCTCGTAGCCGTAGTTCTCGCCCTCGGTCAGGGTGGCCAGCACCAGCAGGTCGAGGACGCCCTTGAGCCAGCTCGCGCGGCGGTCGGTCGCCATGTGCTTCATCCTCGCACGGTAGGAGTACTACCTAGGCCGCTTGACCGACCGTCTTCCCGGTGGGTGCCGGCGTGCACACGAGGCCCCGGACGTCGATCAGGACGTGCACCAGGATCGGCAGCAGCAGGCTGCCGGTGGACAGGTAGACGTTGGTGAGCCAGAAGCCGAGGAGGGCCACCACGACCATGCCCTTCCAGCCCTGGTAGAGGTGGCCCGCCACGAAGACCGCCAGGGCCAGGGCGGCGGCCGCGGTGGTGCCGAGGCCCAGCACACCGACGCCGAACGCGATGAGCAGGCCGCGGTAGACGATCTCCTCGCAGACACCCGCGGTGACCGCCATGGCCAGGCCGTGCCACCGTTCGGCGGGAGTGCGCGGCATCAGTTCGGCGAAGGCCGCCTGACCGGGTACGGCGCGGCCGGAGCGGGCGAGGCGGCGCAGCAGCAGGGTGCCGATCACGATGGCGCCGGTCATTCCGGCGACCGCAGGGGCGACCCGGTCGAGGTGGCCCGGCATCGCGAATCCCAGATCCGCCGGGCCGAGCGCCGGCGACAGCACCAGGACCAGCGCGGTCGCGGCGACCCAGACCCACTCCTCCGCGATCCACAGCCGGTACGCGTGCACCAGCGCCCGGGGGTCGTGGGCGCGGCGTCGTGCCAGCCGGTCGTACTGGCGCCTGCCCAGCCAGGGAGCGACGAAGGTCAGATAGGCCGTCAGCGCGACCGTCAGGAGCACGCCCGGGGTCGAGAAGCTCGCAGAGATGCTCATCGGTTGCCGTCCTTCTTACATGAGCGAACAACCTAGACCATAGAGCGAGCTAGTTAGGAATACAACCTATAGGCGCCGGTCTTGTCAGATCCGCCGGATCGCGGCGACATCGAGCTCCAGCGCGACCTCCTTGCCGACCAGGCCCGCGGCCCCGGCCCAGCCCACGCCCCAGTCCTTGCGGTTGATCGTGGCGCTGCCCCTGAAATGAACCCGGACATCGCCCTGCGGGTCGTGCTCGGCGCCGATCCGCGTGAAGGCCACGGTGACCGGATTGGTCACGCCGCGGATGGTCAGGTCTCCGGTGAGCTCGAAGGTGGTCTCGTCGACCTGCCGTGCGCCGGTCGAGACGAAGGTGATGATCGGGTAGTCGTGCAGCTTGAGGAACCTGCCGCGCAGCATGTCGTCGCGTTGCGGGTTGCGGGTCTGGATGCTGCCGGTCTGGATCGTGAGCGTGACGTTCGACTTGGACGGGTCGTCGCCGTCCAGGTGCGCGCCGCCCTCGAACTCCTCGAACTGCCCGCGCACCTTGGGTCCGATCGTGTGCCGGGCGACGAAGCCGATCCGGGTGTGGGCGATGTCGAGGGTGTAGTCGCCGGTCAGAGCCGCGGTTGTCACTCTGGTCGCTCCTGGAGATTGGGGGAATGCGCGACTACGACCCCGTCGCATCGCGTGAGCTCGGCGCGCAGCGCCTGGATCTCGAAGCGGTCGGCGACGGCCTGCGTGTCGCTCACCGGTTTGCCTGCCTTATCGATGTGCCGATCAGGCGTGTGCCGCCTGTCAAGGTGGCGCCGTGTCCAGCATCGAGGCAGGTCAGCGGCGGAACAATGTAAGCTTCGTGGGGCGATCTATAACAGTGGGGTTATTGGTGGAGCTACGCGACATCGAGATCTTCCTGACGCTGGCCGAGGAGTTGCACTTCGGCCGCACCGCGGAACGCCTCCGCGTGTCCCAGGCCCGCGTCAGCCAGGCCATCGGCAGGCAGGAACGGCGTCTCGGCGTCGCCCTTTTCGATCGCACCAGCCGGCGCGTGACCCTGACCCCTGTCGGCCGCCGCCTCCGCGAGGACCTCCAGCAGGCCCTCGACCTGCTCAAGGAGGGGCTCGCCCGCGCCGAGGCGGCCGGCCTGGGCGCGGGCCGGACCCTGCGGATGGGCGTCTTCGGCCATGCCGGACACGAACTGCGCCCCCTCGTCGAGGCGTTCCGCGCCCGCTACCCCGGCGCCGACGTCCAGTTCGGCGAGATCTACGGCAGCGACCCGTTCACCACTCTGCGTACGGGAGAGCATGACGTGAACGTGCTGTGGTTGCCCGTCGCCGAACCGGACCTCACGGTCGGCCCCACCGTGCTCACCGGAGGGCGCGTGCTGGCCGTGCCGGCGGACCACCCGCTCGTCGAGCGCGGCACCGCGTCCCTGGAGGACCTCGCCGACAACCATGTCGTCGACCTCGGCCCCGACGCCCCCGAGTATTGGGTCGCGTCCATGGTCCCCACGCGTACACCGCTGGGCCGCCGCATCCCGCGTGGGCCCACCGCGCGGACCTTCCACGAGATCCTTTCTCTGGTCGCCGCCGGGCACTGCGTCCACCCGCTGGGCGAGATCGCGGCCCGCTACAACAGGCCCCCCGGCATCGTCTTCCTGCCCATGCACGACGCCCCCGCCCTCCATTGGGCCCTGACCTGGCGGTCCACCGCCGACAGCCCCACCATCCGCGCGCTGGCCCAGACCGTCGCCGACCTCGGCCCCATCTCGCTGTGACGGCGACGTCCTTCCCGGGGGAGCCGGAAATCGACTCGGGGGTGATCACCGGCTGTGCTAACGTTCGCGGCATGATGCGCGCCTGCCTGACGACGACGCCGGAGACCGTCCCGGCGCGCTGACACGTACTTCCGACGAAGCCCCGGGGCGAGTGCCCCGGGGCTTCGTCGTCGTCCGGTCACTCGCCTCGCCGCAGCAGAAACGCGAGGAGACCGCGATGCACGACCACAGCAAGCACGACCACCGCAAGCTGGGCCGCGAGCTCGGCCTGTTCGACACCGACCCGCTGATCGGCTCCGGGCTGCCCTACTGGCTGCCCGACGGCGCCGCCATCCGGCACACCCTGGAGGAGTACATCCGCGACGCCGAACGGCGGGCGGGCTACCGGCACGTGTACTCCCCCGTGCTGGGCAAACGAGAGCTCTACGAGATCTCGGGGCACTGGTCGCACTACAGCGACGACATGTTCCCGCCGATGGACCTCGGGGGAGAGCAGGTCGTGCTGCGGCCGAGCCTGTGCCCCCACCACGCGCTGATCTACCGCTCCCGCTCGCACAGCTACCGCGAGCTGCCGCTGCGCGTCGCCGAGCTGGGCGGCATGTATCGCTCCGAGCTGTCGGGCGTGCTCGGCGGGCTCACCCGCGTGCGGGCGATCCAGCTCAACGACGCGCACATCTTCTGCACCCTCGACCAGGTCGCCGCCGAGGCGGCCGGGGCCCTGGAGATGATCCGGCGGGCGTACGCCGTGCTCGGCATCCGCCCGGTCCGCTACCGGCTGTCCCTGCCGGGGGCCGGCGGGAAGTACGTCGCCGCCCCCGAGATGTGGCGGCGGGCGACCGCCATGCTCACCGACGTCCTCGACCGCTCCGGACTGGCGTACGAGGCCGTCGAGGGTGAGGCGGCGTTCTACGGCCCGAAGATCGACGTGCAGATCGCCGACGGCGCGGGGCGCGAGGCCACCCTGTCCACCGTGCAGGTCGACTTCCACCAGCCCGAACAGTTCGGCCTGCACTACATCGGCCCGGACGGCGGCAGGCACCGGCCGGTCATGGTCCACCGCAGCATCATCGGCAGCGTCGAGCGGGCCGTGGCGCACCTCATCGAGGTGTACGGCGGGGCCTTCCCCGCGTGGCTCGCCCCCACCCAGCTGGTGGTCCTGCCGGTGACCGAGGCCGAGCTGCCCCCGGCCGAGGCGCTCGTACGGAGCTGCGCCGAGCTGGGCCTGCGGGCGGAGGTCTCCGGGCCCGAGCACGGCAGCCTGGGCGCCCGCGTCCGGGCCGCCCGGCTGGCGCCCTACCAGGCGGTGATCGGTGCCAAGGAGGCCTCCGGCGACGAGGTCGCGCTGCGCCTGCGCGACGGCCGCGCCCTGGACGCGATGCCCGCCGCCGAGGCGCTGGCCCGCATCGGCGGTCTCGTCGAGGCCCGCGCCGCCGCCCTGTGGGAGCCCGCGTCGTGACTCAGCCCGCCGCGAGCCGGGCGAACACGCGGGAGGCCTCGGGCTGCTTCCACTCGATCCGGTTCGGATCCTTCTCGTACGGCCGCCACGGCACGGTCAGGGCCGTGACCCGGGTGCCCGCCCGCTGCACGTCCACCGCCAGCGCGAGCATGGTGTCCAGGTCCAGCCCCGAGTCGGTGGTGACCGACGTCGCGGCCACGCGGACGAGGGCGGCCAGGGCGGCGGGTTCGTCGAGACGCGCGACCTTCTTCAGCATCGCCTGCATCAGGGCCACGTTCCGCTTGATACGGGCGATGTCGGAGCCGTCGCCCACGTAGCGCAGGCGCGCGTACGCCACCGCGGTCCTGCCGTCGACCACCGAGCGGCCGGCCGGCAGCCTGAGCTTCGACTTCGGGTCGTTCACCGCCTGCGGGAGGGTGACCTCGACGCCGCCGAGCGCGTCGACCAGCTTCTCCAGTCCGTCGTAGCGGATGGCGACGGCGTGGTCGACGCGCACGCCCGTGGTGGTCTCCACCGTCTTCCACGCG
Source organism: Microbispora sp. NPDC046973 (assembly GCF_040644495.1). Taxonomy (NCBI): domain Bacteria; kingdom Bacillati; phylum Actinomycetota; class Actinomycetes; order Streptosporangiales; family Streptosporangiaceae; genus Microbispora; species Microbispora sp. NPDC046973. The sequence continues at coordinate 43,979 of NZ_JBEYWQ010000001.1, forward strand.
CAGGTCAGGCCGCCGATCCTGTACGCCTGGTTGATCATGTCCAGATGTGCGGCGACGATCCGGCCGTCGGCCGACCGGCACTGCGGGATCCGGACCATGGAGTCGCGGGGCAGGCTGACGGCCGTCGCCCGCTTCCGGTCGGCGGACAGCCGCAGGAGGACCATGAGGTCGCTGCGCTCGCCCTGGTCGCCGACATGGGCGGACGCCGGGCGCCGGTCGGAGCCGAGGAGCAGCACGGTCAGGGCCTCGCCCTTCTTGGGCGGACGGTCCCCCGCGGGCGGCGCCACGGTGTACGCGCCGGTCGTCCCGCGCAGCAGCACGGTCGGCACCGCGACCAGGGCGGCGGTGACCACCGCGACCGCCGCCAGCGCGATCCAGCCCGCCCGGCGGCCGCCGGTGAACGGCGTCAGCCGCCGCCGGCGCCCGCCCGCCGCCTCGTCGAGCAGGCGGCGCCGCTGGCGGGCGAGACCGGCCCGGGGCTCGTGCTCGAGGCCGCGGCCGAGGTCGCGGAGCATCGTGAGGTCGTCCATGGCTACTCCTCGTCCCGCAGCGGATTGGTGTGGCCGAGCGCCTCGCGCACCTTGCGCCGGGCCCGGTTCAGGCGTGAGCGCACGGTGCCCACGGGGATGCCGAGGGCCTGCGCCGCCTCCTCGTACGACAGATCGGCCCACGCGATGAGCAGCAGGACGTCGCGGTCGCCCTTCGACAGGCGCGCGAGCGCGGCGGCCAGCAGCGGGCGGACGGCCGTCGCGCTCACGCCGTCCTCGACGCGTTCGGCGGGGGACTCCGCGACCTCGTCGAGCGGGCTGCGGGTGAGCGCCCGATAGCGGGCGGCCTCGTCTCGGTGGTGCCGGGAGACGAGCTTGCTGACGATGCCGAACAGCCAGGGACGGGCGTCGGAGCGGGTCAGGTCGTAACGGTCCCGGCGCCGGAACGCGACCAGGAACGTCTCGCCCACCAGGTCTTCGGCGACCTCGGGACCGAGGCGGCGGGACACATAGCGGTAGAGCATCGCCGCGTAGCGGTCGAACAGCGTCGCGAACGCCTCGGGCCGCGCCCTGGACTCGGCGATCAGTTCCGAGTCCAGGTGTGGGGTGGCAAGGGGGATCATCGACGACACCATGGCATCGAGCCGGCCTAACGCTCGGGGATCTGACAGCCATGTCTCGCCACTTGCCGCGCTTCGGGTTCACGGCGGGGCGCGGGATGCTCGCGGACGCGCGCCCACGAGGGGACGCGTGCTCGCCCACGAGCGGGCGGTGTGCTCAGGTCGCGGCCGATACGCCTGACGGCTCCTCGCCGACGACCCGCAGCCCCCGTACGCCGGGGGCGAGCAGCGCGGCCAGCGTGACCAGGATGATGACCGCCCCGCAGGCGACCAGCGCCGGCCGCGGTCCCACCGCGATCGCCACCGGCCCGGCCAGCAGCAGGCCGAGCGGCCCGAACATCAGGGACCCGAGCGCGTCGTAGGAGCTCACCCGCGACAGCGACTCGGCCGGGATCTCCCGCTGCATGGTGGTCTGCCACAGCACGCCGAAGATGTCGAAGCACACCCCCATCACGAACGCCCCGGCCACGACCGTCCACAGCGGCGCGCTCAGGCCGAGCAGCACGTACGGCGCGGCGGTGGGCAGCGTGAGGAGCGTGGCGACCAGGATGGGCCGGCGGGGCCGCAGGCGCAGCGTGACGACCACCCCCACGATCATGCCGACCGCCTCGCCCGCGAGGACGGCCGACCAGGCGGGCGCCCCGCCCAGCGACTGCTTGGCGACCAGCGGCCCGAGCACGCCGTGGGCCGCCTGCAGCGCCATGACCAGGATCGAGAACTGGGCGACGACCACCCACAGCCACTGCCGCGAGACGAACTCCCGCCAGCCGTCCCGCAGTTCGGCCAGCACCGAGTGGCCGCCGCCGGCCGCGCGCTCGGCGGGCGTGAGGCGCAGCAGCGCGATCAGCACGGCGGCCACGGCGAACATCGCCCCGCTGGCCGTCAGCGCCCATCCGCCTCCCAGCAGGACCACGGCCGCGCCGCTCAGCACGAGGCCGGCGACGCGGGAGATGTTCTGTCCCAGTCCCAGCAGCGCGTTCGCGGTCTGCAACCGGTCGGCGGGCACCACGTCCGGGATGATTCCGGTGAGGGCGGGGAACAGGACCGCGGCGGCGACGCCGCTCACCGCGCTCGCGGTCACGAGGGCGGGCAGCGGCGTCCAGCCGGTGAGCATCATCGCGGCCAGGCAGAAGTACGCCGCCGCGTTGAGCGACTCCCCCGCCATCATGACCCGGTGGCGCGGCAGCCGGTCGGCGATCACTCCGCCGACGAGCATGAACAGCACCATCGGCAGCGCCTCGGCGGTGAGGACGGCGGACAGCGTCGTGGCGGTCGCGCCCGGGAGGCCGAGCACGCCGAAGGCGAGGGCCACCGGCGCGAAGGCGGTGCCGAGTACGGAGATCGTCCGGGCCGCCAGCAGCAGGGCGAACCGCCGATCCCTGAGCAGGCCGAGATCACGGCGGAGGCCAGGCACGGGAACAACTCCGGAGGATGTGGAACGGGAAGGGGGGCGACGTTCCATCGTGCCGTCCCCGACCGCGCCCGTCATCTGATTTACGGCCGCACGAGCTCCGGAGGCACGTCACTTCCAGCCGGATAGGGGTGCTTAAGCGGGGCAGGCCGCGAGAACTGTCAGCGCCCGACGATCGTGTGGAACAGAAGGACGCTCCCGCCGATCGCTCCGCCACCCACCAGGCATGCCGCCGGCAGCGGCTGGCCGGCGAGATGAGCGAGCAGGCCGGCGAGCAGGCCCACGACAGTGGCCAGCAGCAGGATCACGGCAGCACGGACAGACAGCAGCGGGCCAGGTGACGGTGCCACGGAGTTCTCCCAGTGAGTGATGATGGATCTTCGACTCGTAAGTCACCTATGGGGAGCCATCCCACGAAAATCCGTGACCGGGCTTCACGGAAAAATCTTGAAGGTCTTCCGTGGGGTACCTGTCGGGCGCGCACTTACAAGGGTCGTCTACGTCGGCGGCTAGGAGGCTTCGACGGGCCGCGCATCCCTCCGCGGCTATGGACGAGACCAACGGAAGGGCACGGGACGGTGAGCGACAGCGAACAGGCAGCGGGCAGGTTGCCCGCGGTCAGCGCGCGTACCGGACCGATACAACCTGCCGAGCAGAGCGCCTCCGTTCTCGGCGCGCCTATCTCTCTGTCGGACACTCTCAAGGGAATCCCGGCCACACGAGCGGCTGAGGCGAGGCGGCTTCAAGAAAGCCTTGAGCGCCGGGCGGCCGACCAACTGCTGCGCGACGAGCTGGCCCGGTACGACTTCAGCGGGAACAGGTATCAGAGGTTCGAAGAAGAATTGGCGCGTTACGGCATGTCCGTGCTTCGCGGCTGGATGTACACCGGGTACATCTTCAAGCTGACCGCGAGCCGCAAGTTCGCTCTGTCCCCCAGCGAGGCCGAACTCGAAGAACTCCACCGCGACTCCGACGCACGAGAAGAACTGGCGACGATGACCGTGGCCCTTGCGCTTCCGCGGTTTCGCAAGCACGCGCTCGTGGAGGGCGGCTGGCGTTACGAAGGGGGTGCCAGCCTGCCCACCTACTTCATGGGTGCCTGCTTGTACATCTTCCCGAACGAGTTTCGTAGGCGCCGGGTCCAACGGAAGAAGTGGACTCGGGCGCACATGCGGGAGGCCCTCACCATGCACCCGGATGGCGGCGTCACCACAGGAGTGGAGACCGAGGCACTGGGCAACATGCGCGTCCGCGACGATCTCGAACGCGCTGACGCGCGTACTCGGCCGATCGTCGCGCTGACGATTGACGGCTACACCCAGGAGGAGATCGTCGAACTCCTCGACGAGACGTCCGTACGGGCGGTGGAAGGAGCTCTGTACAGGTGGAGGGCGCGCGAGAAGAGACACCTGCAGCGGGGCGACCGTCCGTGAACGAGACCGCTGACGAACAGTTCGACGAGTTGATCGAACGCTCCTCGCTCGGCGCATCCGGGGCGCGCCGGTTGAGGGAGCGGACCCCGCAACCCAGAATTGACGAAGTTCGCCGGATCCAACGCGACCACAGGGTCATGAGTGCGGCGGAAAGAGTCGCCGATCGACGCGAGCGCCTTATCGCCGCTGCTTATACACTCTTCGCCCAACCGGGCTTCCACGCCACCACGATCGAGCGGCTCTGCGCGACCGCTCGTATCTCGGGCCGGGCCTTCTACGAGTGCTTTACCAGTCGAGAAGACCTTATGCGGGCCGTGTACGAGAGGTGCGTCGAGGAGACCCTTGCGTCGGTGATGGAGGTCATCGAAGCGGCCCCGCCGACGCAGGACGACCGGATCGCGGCCGGTATAGGGGAGTACATCCGCTTCGTTACCAAGGACGTACGGCGGGCGCGCATTATGCATCTAGAGGTCCGGCGCGCCGGGAACGTCCTGACCGGGGCCAGGCAGCAGGCGGTCGAGGCGTTCGCCAAAGTCATCCAGGGCACGGTTCAGGACGTGCCGAAGCAGCCCTCCCCGGACATTCATATGCTGACGCTCGGCCTCATCGGCGCCATTACCGAGTTGATCCTCGAATGGGTGACGGCCGATCCCGCGCCCCCCGTAGAAGGGCTGATCGACGTCGCGTTGCACATCTTCCGGCGCACACTCGCCTTCTGACGGGCGGCTCACGCCCGGGATGTCTGAGGGCTCACACCGTGTCAGCTGTACGAAGGCTGTCGATGGGCAAACGACTCCTGGTGGCACCTCCCGTCGAGCCAGGCGCGGTAGTCCGCGGTGTGGCTGGTCATCACGCTGTTGGGAGCCCGATCGAACACGGCCTGCCACTGCGGCACGTTGAGCTGCCAAGGGGGCGGTGGCTCGTCCCACTTGACGCCGTCGGTCCACTTCGCCGCCGAACCTCGCAGATGGTCCGGCAGCCGGTCGGCGAGTCCCGCCTCGATCCACTCGTCGTGCGAGTAGACGAGGATCGGCTGCGCGTCCTGCCGTTCGACGACGGGATCGACGATCTCTCGCCACGCGGCGGCGCCGTACTCCGGGTCGGCCAGGACGGGCTCGGCGGACGCCTTGATCTCCAGCAGCGCGATCAGCCCCAGGGCTCGGACGTGGTCGAGCCACTCCGGCAGCGCCGGCACGCGCTCACCCGCGTACGGCCCGCGGGCGACGCGGCGGTCGCGCAGGTTGCCGGGCCCGTCGGCCCACCCGATCTCGCGGATCTCCTGCCGGGGACCGGTGAGCCCGTTGGTCGTCCTGTTGTGCCACATGACGGCCTTCGTGCCCTGTCGTGTGAGCTGGACGTCGGCCTCGACGCCGTCGGCGCCCCACGACGCCTGGTCGTCGACCGCCCGCAGCACGTTGGGCTGGCGGATCGCGTCCTTGGTCCTGGCGCCGGCGCTCTTCGGGTAGCCGCCGTGGCCGATCACCAGCGGACACGGCGGCGGCTCCTGCGCGGGCGCGGGTGCGGGTGCGGCGAGCAGCGCGACCACGAGGGGCAGCGCGATTCCCGCCGACGCCCTGGTCACCGCTCGCCCTCCCCACTCCACCGCGGCCGACCAGCGCATTGTGCGCGGCCGTCGGGGGAGCGTGCGGCCTGTGCCGCGCGGGCGGACCCTTTCTTGACGACAACGGGGAGCGTTTCAGGCGAGCTGGGCGGCCTGGAGCCCGGAGTAGACGCCCGGCCTGCGGCTCAGCTCGTCGTGGGTGCCCACCTCGGCGATCCGGCCGTCCCGCATCACGACGATCCGGTCGGCGGTGCGGATGGTGGACAGGCGGTGGGCGACGACGAAGACCGTGCGGCCCGCGACCAGGCGGGCGAGCGCCTGCCGGATCAGCGCCTCGGACGCGGTGTCGAGCGCCGAGGTCGCCTCGTCCAGGATCAGCACCCGGGGGTCGCGGACGAGCGCGCGGGCGATGGCGAGCCGCTGCCTCTGGCCGCCGGACAGCCGCGCGCCGCGCTCGCCCACGATCGTGTCGAGCCCGTGCGGCAGCCGGTCGATGAACTCCAGGGCGTTCGCGTCGCGCAGGGCGGCCCGCAGGGTCTCCTCCGGCACGTCCCGCATGCCGTACGTGACGTTGTCGCGGATGCTGCCCTCGAACAGGATCGACTCCTGGGGCACCACGGACAGGAACCGCCGGTAGGTCCGCAGGTCGAGCTCCTCCATGTCCCTGCCGTCCAGCAGGATGCGGCCCGAGGTGGGACGCAGGAAGCCGATCACGAGGTTGAGCACGGTCGACTTGCCCGCTCCCGATGCCCCGACCAGGGCGATGGTCTCCCCGGGGGACACGGTGAGGCTGAAGTCGTCCACCGCGGGCCGGTCCGCCTCGTAGGCGAGCGACACCGACTGGAACTCGAACTCGCCGCGGACCGCCGTCACCTCGGCCTTGCCGTCGTTGTTCTCCAGGTCGGGCGCCTGGAGGACCTCGCCGATCGAGCGTACGGACTCCAGGCCCTTGCTGATCACGGGCGTCAGGCTCATCAGCGTGGTGACCGAGGTGGTGAGCGTGGTGAAGAACGTGCTCAGCATGACCACGTCGCCGGCCGTGACCGGCAGCACCTGGTAATAGGAGATCAGCGCGGAGCCGGCCAGGAAGCCCGCGGCGAGCACGTTCAGCGTGATCCAGGCCATCGCGCCGAACCGGCCGTTGAGCAGGTCGAGCCGCAGGCCCGTGCGCAGGACGCGGGTGAGCGTGCCGTCCATGCGGTGCAGCGCGTCCTGTTCCAGGCCGTGGGCGCGGGTGATGGGGATCAGGTGCGTCATCTCGGTCACGCGCGCCGACAGCCGCTCGACCTCCTGCCGGAAGCTCTCGTTGTCGGCCCGCAGCCGGTTGCGCATCCGCATCACCAGGACCGCGGCGGCCGGGACGACGAGCAGGAAGGCCGGCAGCGCGGCCGGCACCCGGAAGGCGATCACCGCGAGACCGCCCATGAGCATCGTCACCGCCGACAGGCCGCTGTCGGCCGTCTGCTGCACCATCTGCTCGACGCTCTCGACGTCCCTGACGACCTTGGTCTGCAGCACCCCTGCGCTCACACGGGAGTGGTAGCCGATCGACAGGTGCTGCATCCTGCGGCACAGCGCCGACCGCAGCGCCGTGCCCACCTGCCGGATCGCGCCGTGCAGGCACCGTACGTACAGCAGGTGGCCGGGGAGGTTCAGCAGGAGCAGGACGAGCAGCACGGCCGTCGATGTCAGCAGGTCGGTGACGGGCGCGTGCCGGACGAGCGCGTCGATGACGTTCGCGGTGACCAGCGGGAGGAGCCAGGTCGGGCTGTGCTTGACCGTGAAGGCCACGACGGCGAGGACGAGGCGGGGCCGGTGCTCCCGGAAGAGGTAGGCCAGTGTGCGGAGCGGGTGCTCGCCCCGGTAGCGATGGTCCAGAGCATTGTGCGGAAGCACCATCCCGACAATCCCCCTACCGGACCGAGAAGGGTAAAAAGTTCCTAAAAGATGCTAAGAGCGGGAAGGGGAGTGTGCGGACGGACGGCACCTCGCGGGGAGACCAAGGGGCGTCCAGTGCCTATCGTGAAGGACGGAGGGTAACCTCATCGGGAAGGCAAGAGCGATCCTTCCGACAGTCCGCTCTTGTGGATGCCTCACGGAAGGTGGCCGGCGGATTCATGAGCGGAGGTGATCGCATCCTGCGGCTTACTCCTGTCAACAGCCCCTCTCTCGACGGGGGCGACTCGTCCCCCGAAGCGATGGCCGGGCTGGTGCAGGCCATGCTCGATGCGATCTCGGTCCAGGGCGTCTGGCTGGTGCCCATCCGCGATCAGGCCGGTGCGATCCTCGACTTCGAGGTGTGCGCGGCCAGCCCCGAGGCCAGGGACGTCCGCGAAAGGACCGGCAAGGAGCTCGTCGGCCTGCGCACGCTCGAGGCGTATCCGGGCGTCGCCGGCTCCCCTCTGTGGGACGCCTACCTCCGTGTCATGGAGACCGGGGAACCCGAGGACGTCGATCCCTACGTGCACAGGGAAGACGGGGGCGGTGCGCCTCACCTGTCGGCCTACGGCGTCCGCCTGTCCCGGCTGCAGGGCGGCCTTCTCGTTTCGTGGGATCGCCACGACAGGGAGGAGCGCCTGTCGGCCCGGCTCCTCCACACCGAGCGCCTGGGCCACCTCGGCTGGGGACACTGGAGCCTGATCACCGGCGAGGCCGAGTGGTCCGACCAGCTCTACGTCATCCACGGGCGCGACCCGGCCGAGGGACCGTTCGCGCTGGAGCACTACCGCGAGATCGCCCACCCCGACGACGTCGCGATCGTCGAGCACGCGCTCACGACGCTGAGCGGCAGCGGCGGGCCGCACGAGTTCGACATCCGCATCCGCGTCGGTGACGAGTACCGGCACATCAGAGTGACGGCCGAGGTCAGCCGGGACGCGAACGGGAGGCCCGTCGAGATCCACGGCGTCGTGCAGGACGTGACCGACTGGCGCAGGACCGCCGACGAGCTCGCCGAGGTCACCCAGCGGCTGGAGGAGGAGTCGCAGCTCACCGCGCGGCTGCAGAGCATCATCCTGCCGATGCAGGACTCGGTGCCCGGGTTGCAGCTCGGCGTGCGCTACTTCCCGGCCGAGACGGCGCCGCTGGGCGGCGACTGGTATCAGGCCATCCACCTCGACCACGGGGAGGCGCTGCTGGCCGTGGGCGACGTCGCCGGGCACGGCCTGGCCGCCGCCTCCGCGATGGCCAAGCTGCGGCACGCGATCACCGGGCTGGCCTTCGCCGACCACGATCCGGCGCAGATCCTCGTGGCGCTGAACCGGCTGCTGCGGCGGATGCGGCCCGACGTGCTCGCGACGTCGGTCGTGGCCCGCTACCGCACCAAGGACCGCACGCTCAGGTGGACCCACGCGGGCCACCCGCCGATGCTGCTTGTCAGGGGCAACAAGGTGCATCGGCTGCTGCACCCCGGCGTGCTGCTCGGCGTCTTCGAGGACGTGAGCTACAGCTGTGCCGAGATGCGGCTGGAGCCGGACGATCTGCTCCTCATGTTCACCGACGGTCTCATCGAACGCCCGGGCCGGGACCTGTTCGAGGGACTGGACATCCTCAGCGCGGCGATCGCGGAGACCGTGCCGAAGGTGCCACCGCAGGATCGCGTGGCGGCGGTCATGGAGACCCTGGCCCCGAGCAACACCGGTGACGACACCTGCATCCTGGTCGCGCGCATTTTGCCGAACTCCTTGGAAGTGTCCTGATGTCTGACCTTCACAACATCTCGACAGCCGAGATCACGTTCGCCGCGGAGAGCAGCGGAAGCATCGGAGTGCTGACGGTGCGGGGGACGCTCGACTTCACCACGCACGAATCGGCCACCGAATTCTTCGACAAGGCGTTCGCCCAGTTCGGGCCGTATCTCGTGGTGAACCTGCTCGGACTGGACTTCCTCGACTCCCGAGCGACGGGCCTGCTGGTCAACTGCTGGAAGCGGGCGCTGGACGAGGGAGGCTGGCTGGGCCTCGTCGCGGTCGAGCAGGGCGCGGCCCGCGCGTTGTGGATCACCGGGCTGGCGTCCCACGTCCCGATGTTCCCCACTGTCGCGGACGCCCTCGCCGCCGCGCCGTCCCGCGACGCCGAATAGCCCGCGCGCCGTCGTCCCGAGACCGTCACCTCGCGTCCAACTCCTCCTCAGATGCCCGCCGGGGGGCGGGATAGAGCCCATGAGCGGGGGTAGCACCGAGGAAGTCGGCCGTGGAGGGGGCGAAGGCCATGAAACGTCTCGTTGCTGGAGCGGCGGCGCTCGCGGCTGCCGGCCTGGGGGTGGCGCGCTGGGCGGCCTCGCGTGACCGGGTGCGGGCCGCGGCGAAGGACCCGCTGGAGTCCAGCCGCTGGCTGGGCGTCACGATCAACCGGCCGCCGGACGAGATCGCCCCGGCCGGGCACCTGCCCGAGCCGCTGGCCCGGGTGGACGCCGAGGTCCGGATGAACCGGGCACCCGGCGACCGCGGCACGGAGATCTACGCCAGGCCGCGGGAGCACCGGGCCGGCGCCGACGGCGTCCTCGCCCGGCTGCGGGGTGAGGATCCCCGCACGACGGTCCGTACGGCGCTGCGCGAGACGAAGTCGCTGCTCGAGACCGGCGACGTGCTGCGCTCGGACGAGGAGATCGCGACGACCCGGCCGACCCTGCCGGGCAAGGTCCTCGACATGGCGCTGGGACGCGCGGCGGAAGGAGGGCGGCTGTGAAGGCGCTGTGCTGGCAGGGCGTGAACGAACTGTCGGTCGAGCAGGTGCCCGACCCCGCGATCCTCAACGCCCAGGACGCGATCGTGAAGGTGACGGCGAGCACCACCTGCGGTTCCGACCTCCACCTGCTCGGCGGCTACATCCCGGCCATGCGGGCCGGTGACGTCATCGGGCACGAGTTCATCGGCGAGATCGTCGACGTCGGCCCCGAGGTGAGCCGGCACCGGCCGGGCGACCGGGTCGTGGTCTGCTCGATCATCGGGTGCGGCCGCTGCTGGGCCTGCCGTCACGACGAGTGGTCGCTGTGCGAGAACAGCAACCCCACGCCGGGCATCACGGACCTGATGTGGGGCGGCACGACCGCCGGCATCTTCGGCTACTCCCATGCGATGGGCGGCTTCCGGGGCAGCCACGCCGAGTACATCCGGGTGCCCTTCGTGGACTACAACGCCTTCACCATTCCCGAGGGCGTCTCGGACCTCGACGCCCTGTTCGCCTCCGACGCGGCCCCGACGGGCTGGATGGGCGCCGAGCTCGGCGGCGTACGGCCCGGGGACGTGGTGGCGGTGTGGGGATGCGGCGGCGTCGGTCAGATGGCCGCCCGGGCCGCCATGCTCCTCGGCGCCGAGCGGGTCATCGCGATCGACCGCTACCCGGAACGGCTGGCCATGACCGCCCGCCACGTGGGCTGCGAGGTGATCGACTACACGAGCACCGACGTCACCGCCGAGCTGCGCGAGCGCACGGGCGGCCGGGGTCCGGACGTGTGCGTCGAGGCCGTCGGCATGGAGGCCGACAGCACCGGGATCCAGCGTGTCTACGACGGGATCAAACAGCAGCTGCGCCTGGAGCAGGACCGCCCGATCGCGGTGCGGGAGGCGATTCACGCCTGCCGCAAGGGCGGCTCGGTGTTCGTGCTGGGGGTCTTCGCCGGCTTCGTGGACAAGTTCCCGCTCGGCGCGCTGATGAACAAGGGCCTCACGCTGCGCGGCGCGCAGCAGCACGGCCAGCGGTACATCCCGAAGCTCCTCGACCGCATCGCGAAGGGCGATCTGAAGACCTCCTACCTCGCGACGCACACCATGACGCTCGACGAGGGGCCCAAGGGCTACGACATGTTCAAGCACAAGAAGGACGGCTGCGTCCGTGCCGTCTTCCGCCCCTGGGCCTGACCGGGGAGAGGGCGCCCGCCGCCCCCCTACGAGGCGGCGGGCTGGTGATCTCAGCGGACGGCCGGGGCGGCCAGCCGTTCCGCCTCGTGATGCAGTGCCTCGATGAGGACGAGCTCCAGGCGGAGCTCGTCGTCCACGAGGCTCTCGAGGACGTCCATCCGGGCCTCCTTGTTTCCAAAGACGTCCCGCGCCGCGCGACGGTTGACCATGGCGCGATGCGAATCCGGACGGAATGTGGTGATGCGTACCACTCATCGCGCCGTACGCCGATTACCCAGGACGGACGCGACATCACTCACATCAGTCACACAAGTCCCGTGAAAACAAAAAATCCACCCCAGAGCGGAGTGGACGGAGGCGTGCTTCGCCGCAGAGGCGCGATGCCCTATAGTGAGAGATTCCCAGTTATCTGAAAGTCAGATGTCCTCATTAGGAGTTTATCACAGGAATGGCTGACCGTCAATCCGACTCCGCTCGCGCCGAGGCCTTGCGGATCGAGCAGTCCTATGTCTCCATGCTGTACGGCCGTCTCGACATCGCCCGCGAACGGGCCGAGCGCGGCATGCGCGAAGTCCTGGCCCGCGGCGGCACGGGAACCCGCCAGGCCGTCGTGGAGCGGGAGGTGGCGGCGGCCGAGCACGCCCGCCGCCTCGCGCAACTGTCGGCCGTCGAACGCGGCCTGTGCTTCGGCCGCATCGACGACGCCGGGGGCGAGACCCTCTACATCGGCCGCATCGGGCTGCGCGACGACGACCACACGTCCGTGCTCGTCGACTGGCGGGCCCCCGCCGCCCGCCCCTTCTACGTCGCCACCCCCGGCGACCCGGGCCCGCTCGTACGCCGCCGGCATCTGCACACGCGCCACCGCGATGTCGTGGGCATCGACGACGAGGTCTTCGACCTCGACCGGATGGCCGACGGGGACCGCCGTACGCTCGTCGGCGAGGCCGCGCTGCTCGCGGCGCTGCGCCGCGGGCGCACCGGGCGCATGGGCGAGGTCGTCGCCACCATCCAACGCGAACAGGACCGGGTGATCCGCTCCGGCCTGGCGGGGGCGCTCGTCGTGCAGGGCGGCCCGGGCACGGGCAAGACCGTGGCCGCCCTGCACCGCGCGGCGTACCTGCTCTACACCCACCGCGACACCCTGGAACGACGCGGCGTGCTCGTCGTCGGTCCCAACGCGACGTTCTCCCGCTACATCAGCCAGGTGCTGCCCGCGCTGGGCGAGACGCAGGTGGTGCTGACGAGCCTGGGCGGGCTCCACCCCGGCGTGCGGGCCGCCGCCGAGGACGAGCCGGCCGTCGCCGTCGTCAAGGGCGACCCGCGCATGGCCGGGGTGGTCGAGGAGGCGGTCCGCGACCGCGAGCGCGTGCCGCAGGGCGACCTGGAGGTGAGGATCCCCGTCCGCACGTCGGTGCGCGGCGGCGTGGAGGTCGTCGTCGAGGAGATGACGCTGCGGGTGGACCACGCCACCTGCCTGGGGGCCCGGGACCGCGCACGCGGCCTGCGGCGGCAGCACAACATCGCCCGGTGGACGTTCGTGGACCAGGTGCTGCGGGCGCTGGCCCGGGACGAGGCGGCACAGCTCGACCGGCCGCTCGAGGACGGCGACCTGCGGTACGCCGCCACGACCCTGTGGGAGCACCGGTCGGTGCGCGACGCGCTCGACGCCCTGTGGCCGGAGATCACCCCGGAGCGGCTCGTCCGCGAGCTCCTGTCGGACGAGGAGCGGCTGCGTACGGCGGCCGGGCCCTACCTGACGGAGGAGGAGCGCGCGCTCCTGCTGCGGCCCCGCGAGGCGCCGTGGACGGTCGGCGACGTCCCCCTGCTGGACGAGGCCGCCGAGCTGCTCGGCGAGTACGACTACGGGGCGGGGGCCAGGCGACGCCGCGAGGAGGAGGAACGCCGCGAGGAGGAACTGTACGCGCGGGAGGTACTGACGATCACCGACGTCGATCCGGTGCTCGACGCGACCCTGCTGGCCGGCCTCAACCGCGACGACGGGCCGTACACGACGACGGCCGACCGGGCCGCCCGCGACCGCACCTGGGCGTACGGACACGTGATCGTGGACGAGGCGCAGGAGCTGTCGGCGATGGCCTGGCGGACGGTGATGCGGCGGGTTCCGGCCCGCTCCCTGACGGTCGTCGGCGACATCGCCCAGACCGGCTCGGCGGCAGGCGCGCGGTCGTGGGGCGAGATGCTCGACCCGTACGTGAAGGGACGCTGGCGGGAGGAGCGCCTGCTGGTCAACTACCGGACGCCCGCCGAGATCATGGAGGTCGCCGCCGACGTGCTGCGGGCCGTGGCGCCCGGGGAGGAGCCGCCCGAGTCGGTCCGGTTCGGCGGCGCCCGCCCCCGCGCCGTGCCCGCAGGCGGCACCGACCTGCGGCTGCTCGTGGAGTCGGAGCTGCGCGAGATCGGCGAGGGCCGGGTCGGCGTCGTCACGCCGGACGCCCGGCACGCGGAGGTCGCCGCGCTGTTCCCCGAGGCCGTCGATCCCCTGGACAGCCCGGTGGCCGTCCTCACCGTGCGCGGCTCGAAGGGCCTGGAGTTCGACGCCGTGGTGGTCGTGGATCCCGAGGGCATCCTGCGTCAGTCACCCAAGGGCGGCCAGGACCTGTACGTCGCCATCACCCGGGCGACCCGGCGTCTCACCGTGGTCTACGAGGACCGTCTCCCCGCCGTACTGCACCGCCTGGAGACTCCGACCCCCTGAACGCGGGCGACAACCGAGCGAGCCTGAGGGGCGCGCCGCCGGTCTGGACTGAGGAACGCGCGCAGCGAGGAACGAGCGAGCACGTGACGAGGGATGTGTTCATTGCGCGCCTCCGGCACGACCCGGCGGGTGTGAGCGCGCCGATGGCGATGCGGGAAACACAGTACGGCCGGCGTTGGGGGAACGCCGGCCGTACCGGGTGGCTGTGAGGGATGTGCTAGGACATTTTTCCCGAGATCTCGTCGGCGGCCTTGTCGGCCTTCTCGCTGACATCCTCGGCCTTGTCTCCGACCCACTTGCTGGCGTCGGAGCCGGTGTGCCGCATGCTCTCCCGCATGGTCTCGGTCCAGCGCTGGGCGTTGTTGCGGTACATCGCCACGCCCACAGCGCCGATCGCGACACCGCCCAGCAGCGCGACGACCGGCCAGCGCCGGCGGGTTCTCCTGGTGCTGGTCACGTCGATCCTGCGGGCCAACTCGGTCAGGAACGCGCTGACGATCGGAGCGATCTGCTCTTCGACCGACTGCGCCGCCTGGTCGAGCTTCGGCGCCGCCCAGATCCTGGCGTCCTCGATCCGGTGCGTGGCGAGATCCCGTGCGGTCTCCGCCACCGGACTCACCCGGCCGCCGGCCTTCATCGCCTGGTCTCTCATCCTGCTCAGCCACGTTTGCGGGATGACCACCTCGGCGCGGCGCCTTCTGTTCATTGTCAGGGACACGATCAACCTCCCCAATCGACGGGGCCCCGGAACGACCCCTTCCCGGATGGTCGTGGCTCAATCACGAGCGGTGCTTGAAGGCATGCTCGATACCCTGTTCACCGGACAACTAACACGAGCTACCAAAGGGGGCGGCCCTCGTGGCTGACAACCTCATCGCGAATCTGCGCACGAACCACGGCACGATCCGCGTCCAGCTGTTCCCCAACAAGGCGCCGAAGACCGTGCGCAACTTCGTCGAACTCGCCGAGGGCACCCGGGAGTGGACCCACCCGGAGACCGGCGAGAAGCAGACGAACACCAAGCTCTACGACGGCACGATCTTCCACCGTGTCATCAACGGCTTCATGATCCAGGGCGGCGACCCGCTCGGGCAGGGCGTCGGCGGCCCCGGCTACAGCTTCGACGACGAGATCCACCCGGAGAACCAGTTCAACCGGCCCTACCTGCTCGCCATGGCGAACGCGGGCAAGCGGTTCGGCAAGGGCACCAACGGCTCCCAGTTCTTCATCACGATGAGCCCGCAGCCGCACCTCAACCAGGGGCACACGATCTTCGGTGAGGTGATCGAGGGCGCCGAGGTGGTCGACGCGATCGGCAAGACCCCCACCGGCCGCAACGACCGGCCGGTGAACGACGTGGTCCTCGAAGAGGTCACCATCGAGCGGTCCTGACACCGCCCCTTCCGACGCTCCTGAGACGCCCCGGCCGCGCGAACACGCGGCCGGGGCGTTTCCGGCTTATAGGCTGGCTGGTGGATGCGCCCCCACA
This sequence comes from Microbispora sp. NPDC046973, assembly GCF_040644495.1. Taxonomy (NCBI): domain Bacteria; kingdom Bacillati; phylum Actinomycetota; class Actinomycetes; order Streptosporangiales; family Streptosporangiaceae; genus Microbispora; species Microbispora sp. NPDC046973. The sequence continues at coordinate 59,558 of NZ_JBEYWQ010000001.1, forward strand.
GGGATTCGCCCAGGAAAGGACCCGATGACCTCCCAGCCTCCGCCGCCCCCGCAGCCGGGGGCGCAAGCCGTGCCCACCTGCTACCGGCATCCCGATCGCGAGACCTACGTCCGCTGCCAGCGCTGTGAGCGCCCGATCTGCCCCGACTGCATGCGCGAGGCCGCGGTCGGCCACCAGTGCCCGGAGTGCGTCCGCGACGGCAACCGCGAGGTGCGGCAGGCCCAGGCGACCTTCGGCGGGGCCGCCGTGACCACGCCCCGCGTCACGTGGACCCTGCTGGTCCTCAACGTGCTCGCGTACGGGGCCGAGGTCCTGCGCCCGGACGAGGTCGTCCAGCGGTTCGCGATGTGGTCCCTCGGGGTCCACATGGGCGAGTGGTGGCGCCTGATCACCAGTGCCTTCCTGCACTCTCCGCCGCCGTCGTTCTGGCACATCCTGTTCAACATGTGGGCGCTCTACGCCCTCGGCCCCGAACTGGAGCGCAGGCTCGGCTCGGGCCGGTTCGCCGCGCTCTACCTGCTGTCGGCGCTGGGCGGCTCGGTCGCCATCTACCTGTTCGGCACGTCGGCCGTCGGCGCCTCCGGCGCCATCTACGGCCTGTTCGGCGCGTTGTTCGTCGTCGCCCGCAGGCTCGGCTACGACGCCCGCGGTGCCCTCTGGCTGATCGGCATCAACGTGGTGCTCACGTTCGTCGTGCCGGGCATCAGCTGGCAGGGCCATCTCGGCGGGCTCGTGACCGGCACGATCATCGCCGCCGGCTTCGCCTACGCTCCGCCGCGCAACCGCGCTCTCGTACAGGCCGGCGTCGCCGCCGCGGTGCTGGTGGCGCTGGTCCTGCTCGTCACCATGCTCCCGCCGTACGGGCTGCTGGAGGGCGCCCTCACCTGACGCTCCCCTCGCCGGGCTGCGTGATGCGGTCGAGCCAGCGCCGGAGCAGGGCGGTCTCGACCGGCTCGAGGGCGTCGGTGCCGGCGAGGTCGAGCTGCGCACGCAGGCGCAACGCGGCCTCGTGGAGGGGGTCGGCGTCCTCCCGCACGGTCGCCTCGGTGAGCACGTGCGCGAACACGGCGTCGCGCATGCGGTGGGACAGCGCGGGGTCGTCGAACAGCTCCGGACTGGCGATGTGGTCGAGCGCGGCCCCGACGCTCGCGGACAGGATCAGCCGGGCGGCGATCGGCGGATCCACTCGCAGCGCGCCGATCGCCGCACACCGCACGAGCGTCGCCTCCAGCAGCTCGAAGACGCGGTCGCGAGCCGTGGACCGGGACCACGGCCGGGGCGTGAACATGAGCTGGTAGAGAGCCGGGTTCTCCCGGGCGAACGCCATGTGGCCGTCCCAGCCGGCCCGCAGGTCGGCCACCGGGTCGCGCGTCTGCTCCTGGGCGGCCTTGAGCGCGGCGTAGCGCTCGTACCCGTGGTCGGCGACGGCGTCGAGGAGCCCCCGCTTGTCGCCGAACAGCCGGTAGAGCACGGGCTGGGTCACGCCGACCGCCTCACAGACCGCCCGCGTGGCGATGTCGTTGTCGGTGGACGTCGCCAGTTGCCTCTCGGCGGCCTCGATCATTTCCGCGCGTAGGGTGTCCGCACCTGCCATGTAACCAATGATACGTAACTCCGCTAGCGCCGATACGGCGATCGTGCTAATGTCCCTCTCGTAACGCCGATACGGGCAATACGTATCGACGATATAGACCTAGGGGGTTCTCCAATGAGTGCTCAGCGCGTGGCCGTCGTCACCGGCGGCTCCCGCGGGATCGGCCGGGCGATCGCGACGACGCTGGCCGCGCGGGGCTTCGCCGTCGTCGTGGGATATCAGGGAGCGGCCGCGGCCGCGGCCGAGGTGGTCGACGCCGTGACGTCGGCCGGCGGCCGGGCGATCGCGGCGCAGGCCGACGTCGCGGACGAGAACGCGGTCACGGCGATGTTCGACGCGGCCGACAAGGAGTTCGGCGGGGTCGACGTCGTCGTCAACTCGGCGGGGCGCCTGGCGCTGTCCCCGATCGCCGATCTCGACCTCGCCGACCTGGACGCCCTGCACCGCACCAACATCCGCGGCACCTTCGTCATCGCGAGGGAGGCCGCGCGCCGCGTGCGCGACGGCGGCACGATCATCACGATGTCCACGTCCATCGTGGGCCTGCAACTGCCCACCTACGGGGCGTACGCCGCCAGCAAGGGCGCCGTCGAGGCGATGACGCTCGTGCTCGCCCGCGAACTGCGGGGACGGGACATCACGGTCAACGCGGTCGCGCCCGGTCCGACCGCCACAGAGTTGTTCCTCGAGGGCAAGGACGAGGCCACCATCGAGCGGATGGCCAAGCAGCCCCCGCTCGAACGGCTCGGCACCCCCGAGGACATCGCGGAGGTCGTCGCCTTCCTGGCGAGCCCCGCGGGGCACTGGATCAACGGGCAGGTCGTGCGCGCGAACGGCGGCATCGTCTGACGCCCGCCGCGCGCTCCTCCTTCCCACTCCGGCCCGGAAACACCCGAAGCGACCTGAAAGGAACGACCATGCCGTTCGCCAACCTCAAGGTGCCCGCGGACACCCTGACCCCCGAGTCCAAGAAGAAGCTCATCGACGCCGTCACCGACGCCTACGCCAGTGTGTACGGCGAGCGGGCCCGGGCGACCACCCTGGTCCTCCTCGAAGAGGTGCCCGACGGCGGCTGGGGCCTCGGCGGGAACATCCTCACCGCCGAGATGCTCGGTCGAAGCTGACCTCTCGCGGCCGGGCCGGGCACCTCGACGCCCGGCCTGAACCCGGCGCTGACCCGTCCAGATAGCCGGTCATCGCCTGCTGCCCACAGGCTGTGGATAAAGGCTGTGGAAAGAATCTTAAGAAAGCAGCCTAACGCCACTTCGTCGACAGTACGACGCCGACGATGATGAGCCCGAAACCGATCAGCAGGTTCCAGTTCGCCAGGGCGGAGATGCCGGGAACGGTCGGCGCGATGTAGTAGATCGCGATCCAGGCGATACCGATGATCCAGCAGGCCACCATGACGGGGGCGAGCCAACGGGGGCTGACCTTCACCGTCTGCGCCTTCTGCGGCGGCGTGTAAACGGCCTTCTTACGGGTCTTCGACTTGGGCACGGGAGCTTCTCCTGGTGGGTACCCGCGCGGTCGTGCGGGCTGGTGTCAATAGCGTAATCGCTGTGGCGGTGAAGTCCCGAGCAAGGATAGTCGGCGCGGACCCGGCGGGCGATCCCCCATGCGGGATTGCCGTACGCTGAAAGTCCGATTTCCGCTCTGCGCACCCAGCCGCCCCGGTGAAGCGGGAGACACCTATGAGCCCGATCCGGGTGCTCGTCGTCGACAATCACGACAGCTTCGTGCACACGATCGTGCAGTACCTGCGCGCTCTGGGCGCGGACTGCGACGTGCGGCCGCGCGACCACGTCGTCGTGGGCGACGCCGACGCCTTCGACGCCGTGCTCGTGTCGCCGGGGCCCGGCACGCCGGAGGCCGCGGGGGTGTCGGTGTCCCTCGTGCGGCACTGCGCCGAGCGCGGCCTGCCGCTGCTCGGGGTCTGTCTCGGCCACCAGGCCATCGCCGTGGCGTATGGGGCCGCGGTGGGCCGCGCGCCCGAGCTGATGCACGGCCGCACCAGCCTGATCTCCCACGATGGGCGGGGCGTGTTCCGGGAGCTCCCGTCGCCGGTCACGATGACGCGCTACCACTCGCTCGCCGTGGTCCCCGGCACCGTGCCGGACGCGCTGGAGGTGACGGCCACCACCCCGGACGGCGTCATCATGGGCCTGCGCCACCGCGACGCCCCCATCGAGGGCGTGCAGTTCCACCCCGAGTCGGTCGTGTCCGAGCACGGCCATCAACTGCTCGGAAATTGGCTCGCGCAGATCGTGTAACGCTTTCCGCTCTCGTTACGACTAGAAGAGTGAGGGCTTCCGCCATTGCCCCCGAGTGGCGGAAGCCCTTCCTCATGCCCGGCCCGTCCGTCAGCCGGCCCTGTCGCGGCGGGGCCTTTCGGAACCCGGCGAACCCCGGCGAAACGCCGACGGCGGCCCCCGCCTTCGCGGTGACCGCCGTCCCTCGTCTCGTCTAGTTGCCGAACGGGTTGTCGCCCCCGTCCCCGGGCGGCCCGATCTGCACGCCGCCGCCATCGCCGCCGTCGCCGCCGTCGCCGCCGTCCGTCGGCGTGTCCCCCGTCGGCTCCTGGGTCGGGGGCTCCTGCGTCGGCTGCTCCTGCGAGGGGCCGCTGGAGACCGTCAGCGTGATCGTGGTGCCGGGGTTGAGCTTGGCCCCCGCCTGCGGCGACTGGTCGATCACGTTGCCCTGCGGCACCACGTCGCTCGGCTGCTCCGAGGTCTTGACCTTGAAGCCCGCGCCCTTCAGCGTCTGCGTCGCGTCCTCGAGCGTGAGGCCGACGACGCTCGGGACCTCCGTCATCTCCTTGGGCACGTACAGCCGGACCAGGGCGCCCTTCTCGACCTTCTCACCCGGCTTGGGGTTGCTGTCGAAGACCTTGCCCTGCTCCTTGGTGGAGGCCTTCGGCACGATGCTGACCTTCAGCTCCAGCGCCTCCAGTTCGGCCCTGGCCTCCTCCGGCGTCTTGCCGATCAGGTCGTCGGGGACGGTGACCTTCTCCTCGCCCTTGGACACGATGACGGTGACCGTGGCCCCGCGGTCGGCCTGCTCACCCCCGGGGGGGTCGGTGCTCACGACGGCGCCCTTGGGGACGTCGCCGTTGAACTCCTCCGGCCCGAAGGCGACCTTGAACCCGGCGGCCTTCAGCGCCTGCTCGGCGGCCGCCTTCGTCTGGTTCGTCACCGACGGCACCTGGACCTTGTCGGCCGTGGAGGAGCCGCCGGAGCCGAGGAAGGCGTAGCCGACGCCGATCATGGCGCCGATCACCACCAGCGGGATGAGGATCCACAGGGTGGTCTTCAGCGCGGTGTTGCCGCCGCCGCTGCGCCGCCGCCCGTCGTATCGGCCGCCGCCGCGCTCCTCCTGGGCGTACTCGTAGTCGGGGATGGCGCGCGTGCTCTGCGTCATGGGGGCGCCGCCGGCGGTGGTCATCGTCCGCGTGCGGTCGGGCGCGCCGTACCCGTTGTACTGCTGGGTGGCCATCGCCATCGTCTGCGGGTCGACCGGCATGCCCGACAGCGCCCGCTGGATGTCGCCGCGCATCTCCGCGGCGCTCTGGTAGCGCTGGATCGGGTCCTTGGCCATCGCCTTGAGCACGATCGCGTCGGCCCACTGCGGGATCTCGGGGTCGATCCGCGACGGCGGGATCGGGTCCTCCCGCACGTGCTGGTAGGCGATCGCCACGGGGGAGTCGCCGGTGAAGGGCGGCTGGCCGGTGAGCAGCTCGTACAGCACGCAGCCGGTCGAGTAGATGTCGCTGCGGGCGTCCACGCGCTCGCCGCGGGCCTGCTCGGGGGACAGGTACTGCGCGGTGCCGATCACCTGGGCCGTCTGGGTCATCGTGGCGGCGGAGTCGGCCATGGCCCGGGCGATGCCGAAGTCCATGACCTTGACCTCGCCGTTGACCGTCAACATGATGTTGGCCGGCTTGATGTCCCGGTGGACGATGCCGCCCCGGTGGCTGTAGTCGAGCGCACGGAGGATGCCGTCCACCAACTCCATGGCCCGCTCGGGCAGCAGCCGCCGGTCGGCGCGCAGCAGGTCGCGCAGCGTCCGCCCGTCGACGAACTCCATCACGATGTACGGCACCGGTGTGGCGTCCATCATGTCCTCGCCGGTGTCGTACACGGCGATGATCGACGGGTGGTTGAGCGAGGCGGCGGACTGCGCCTCACGCCGGAACCGCGCCTGGAACGTGTGGTCCCTGGCGAGATCGGAGCGGAGCGTCTTGATGGCGACGACGCGGTCCAGCCGGATGTCCCGGGCGCGATACACCTCGGCCATGCCGCCACGCCCCACGACGCCGTCCAGCTCGTAGCGTCCGCCGAGTAGTCGTGGCTGAGTCATTTCCTGCACTGTCCCTTGCCGTTCATCGTGGGGTGCCACCGGTCTCCATCATCGACCCCTCTCCTCATCACTCCCCCTCATCCGGAGGGTTCGTGTCGGGTGGGGCGTCCGTCGGGAGCGGAGTCTCACTGGGTTCCGTGGCCGGGGTGGACGTCGGAGTCGGGGTCGAGGTCGGGGACGAAGCCGGTGTGGGCGTCTGGGTGGTTGATGCCGACCTGCTTACGGTAGCCGACGGAAGGGCGCTCGGCTCGTCCGACGTCGCCGCAGCGGTCGGCCGTTGCGGCCGTGGGACCTCTGACCTGTGCGGACGTGCCGACGACGGCGATGGCGACGGCGAGGGGGACGATGAGACGGGCGCGGCCGTCTCACCCGGGTCCTGCGGCGGCTCGTCGGTGAGGGTGGTGAAGGCCAGGATCCCGATGCCGACCGCGGCGGCGCAGCCCGCCGTCGCGAGGAGCAGGGCCGGACGGCGGCGGCGCCCGCCTGCGGGCGCCTGACCTCCGGGGCGCCGCGTACGGGCGCCGGGGACGCTCGCGGGAGCGCCGCGCGGGGCGGCCGGCACCGGGCCCAGCGGCGCGGTGGCGCCGGAACGCGGGATCCCGGGCCCTGCGGGCTCACCCAGGGGTGTCGTCAGGCCGGCCGCGGCCGGAGGGACGGTGTGGCCGGCGCCGCCTGCCGCGGGGAAGCCGCGGGGGTCGGTCAGCGAACCGAGGACCGCCGTCGAGGCCGCCGTGCCCGCGAGGGTCTCGCGCAGCACCCGCACCCTGTCGAGGAGCACCGGCCCGGTCTCCGGCCGCGCGGCGGGGTCCTTGGCCAGCATGGCCATCACGAGGGCCGCCACCGGCGCGGGCACGTTGCCGGGCAGCGGCGGGGGCGTGTCGTTGAGGTGCCGCAGCGCGAGCGCCACCGGGGTCTCCGCCGTGAACGGCGGGCGGCCCGCGAGGCACTCGTAGGCCACCACACCGAGCGAGTAGACGTCGCTCGCCGGGGTCAGGGTGGTGCCCGACGCCTGCTCCGGGCTCACGTACTGGGCGGTGCCGAGGATGGTGCCGGTCGCGGTCAGCGGCGCGGCCTCCAGCGCGCGGGCGATGCCGAAGTCGGTGATCTTGACCTGTCCGCTCTCGGTGACGAGCAGGTTGCCGGGCTTGACGTCGCGGTGGATCACCCCGGCCCGGTGGGCCGCGTGCAATCCCCGGGCGGTCTGCTCGACGATGTCGAGCGTGACGTCCGGCCCGAGCGTGCCGTTGCGGGCGAGGATGGCCGACAGCGGCTCGCCCCGCACCAGTTCCATCACGAGGTAGGCCAGGCCGTCGCTCTCGCCGTAGTCGAAGACCTGCGCGATGCCGGGGTCGGTCAGAGCGGCGGTGATCCTGGCCTCGGAGCGGAACCGGTCGCGGAAAGTGGCGTCGCCCGCGACGTGGCGGCCGAGCAGCTTGATCGCCACCTCCCGGCCGAGCAGTTCGTCGTCGGCCCGCCAGACCTCGCCCATGCCGCCCGCGGCGATGGGGGAGGTCAGCCGGTAGCGGCCGCCGAGCACGGTGTCGGTCATGTGTCGGTCACCCTCCGAGCACCGCCTGCATGACGTCGTGCGCGATCGGCGCGGCCACCGCACCGCCGGTGGCGTCGTTGCCGGCGCTGCCGGACTCCACGAAGACCGCCACGGCGACCTTCGGGTCCTCCACGGGGGCGAAGGAGATGAACCACGCGTGCGACGGCTTGCCCGGCAGGGTCTCCGCCGTTCCGGTCTTGCCCGCCACGGTGATGCCCGGGAGCTTGGCCGCGCCGCCGGTGCCGTGCTCGATCACGCCGATCATCATCTTGGTCAGCTCGCCGGCCACCTCGGGGGTGACGGCCTCGTCCAGCTCCTCGGGGTCGGTCCCGTCGATCTCCGCGCCGTCCGGGCCCATGATCTTGTTGACCAGGTACGGCTTCATGACCGTGCCCTGGTTGGCGATGCCGGCCGCGACCATCGCCATCTGCAGCGGGGTCATCTGGTTGCTCTGCTGGCCGATCGCGGTCTTGGCGAGAGCCGCCTTGCCCTCGTCCGGGCCGATGTTGCTGGCCGCGACGCTGAGGGGGATCTCCAGCGGCTGGCCGACCCCGAACTTCTCGGCCTGCTCCTTGAGCTTGTCGTAGCCGACGTCCATGCCCATGATGGCGAACGGCGTGTTGCAGGAGATCGTGAGCGCCTGCACCAGCGTCGCCCGGCCGCCGCACGACTCGCCGTGGTAGTTGGGCAGTGAGATGTTCGTGTCCGGCAGCGGCAGCGAGTCGGGCGCGTCGACCTGCGTGTTCTCGTCGCGGGAGGTGTCGTCGCTGAGGTAGGCCGCCGAGGTGACCGTCTTGAACGTGGAGCCCGGGGCGAACGTCAGGTCGATGGCCCGGTTGAGCAACGGCTTGTTGCCGTCCTTGTCCAGCTTGTTGTAGGCCTTGTTGACGGTGTCCTTGTTCGCCTTGGCCAGCGGGTTCGGGTCGTACGACGGCACCGACACCATCGTCAGGATCTTTCCGGTCTTCGGCTCGAGCGCGACGACCGCACCGCGCTTGCCGGTGCCGGCCAGGTCCTTGTACGCGATCTCCTGGGCCTTGGTGTTCAGCGTGAGGTCGACGCTCGCGCCCTTGGCGGGCTTGCCGCTCACCATGTCGATGGCCCGGCGGACCACCAGGTCGGGGTGGCTGCCGTCGAGGTAGCGGCTCATCGCGGCCTCGATGCCCGACGCGCTCTCCGGCGCGAACCAGCCGACGACGTGCGTGAACGGCTTGCCGAGCGGATAAGCCCGCTCGAACCGGAACTGCTTGTCGCCGGTGTCCACGGTCTTGGCCAGCGTCGTCTTGCCGTTGTCGGCCGTGATCCAGCCGCGGTCGATGTTGTATCGGCCGTACAACATGCGCACGTTCCGCGAGTCGTTGCGCAACCCCTCGGCCTTCACCGCGCCGAGATACGTCACGTTGGCCATGAGCAGGCCGAACATGAGCAGGCAGGCCACGGCGACGCGCTTGATCGGGTTGTTCATCGCTGCATCACCTGGGTCAGTCCCTCGTCCTGGATCGCCTGCGGCGGCGGCCGGCGGGCCGCGTCGGACATCCGTACGAGCAGGGCGATGAGCATCCAGTTGGCCAGCAGGGCCGAGCCTCCGGCGGACATGAACGGCGTCACGAGACCGGTCAGCGGGATCAGCCGGGTCACGCCGCCGACGATGATGAACACCTGCCAGGCCAGGATGAACGACAGTCCGCCCGCGAGCAGCTTGGTGAAGGGGTCGCGGGCCGCCAGCGACGTGCGCAGCCCCCGCTCGACGATCAGCGCGTAGACCATGAGGATGGCCATCAGGCCGGTGAGGCCGAGTTCCTCGCCCGTCGCCGTGAAGATGAAGTCGGAGAACGACAGCGGGACCTTGTACGGGTACCCCTGCCCGAGGCCGGTGCCGAGGATGCCGCCTGAGCCCATGGCGAACATGCCCTGCATGAGCTGGAAGCTACCGCCGCCCGCGTCGTACAGCGCGGGGTCCTCGGCGTGCAGCCAGACGTTGAAACGGGCCTCGACGTGACTGAAGATCTGCCCGGCGAGGAAGGCGCCGCCGACGAAAAGCAGGATGCCGATGAGCACCCACGAGGTGCGCTGCGTCGCGATGTAGAGCATCGCGATGAACGCGCCGAACAGCAGCAGCGAGCTGCCGAGGTCCTTCTGCATGACCAGGACGCCGAGGCTGATCCCCCAGGTGATGAGGACCGGACCGAGGTCGCGGGCCCGGGGCAGGTCGATGAACAGCAGGCGGCGGCCCGCCAGGGCCAGCACGTCGCGCTTGGCGACCAGGTATCCCGCGAAGAAGACGACCAGGGCCAGCTTGGCGAACTCGGCGGGCTGGATGCTGAAGGGGCCGACGCCGACCCAGATGCGGGCTCCGTTGATCTCCCTGCCGATGAAGGGCAGCATGGGCAGCACCAGCAGTGCGATGCCGGCGAAGCCGGCGGTGTAGGTGAAGCGCTGCAAGACGCGGTGGTCCCTCAACGCGATCAGAGTCGCGGAGAACATCACCACGCCGAGCGCCGTCCACATGAGCTGGTTCGCCGCCGAGGCGAGATCCTCACCGGCCAGCTCGATCCGGTAGATCATCACCAGGCCGATGCCGTTGACCAGCGTCACGAGGGGAAGCAGAAGAGGATCGGCCCACGGCGCCCACTTGGCGAGCACCAGGTAGGCCGCGAGCATCAGACCGCCGAGGCCGAGGCCGTAGCCGAGCATGCCGGACGGGACCTTGCCGTTGATCCCGAGCCCGACGCTGGCGTACGCGCCCATCACGATCAGCACGGCGAAGGCGAGCATGCCCAACTGGGCGCCGCGCCTCTTCGCGGTCATCGGTACGGGCGTGGCTTCGACAGCAGTCACTTACTGGACCTCGTGGGGGTCGGCGTCGACTTGGCGTCCGGCGTGGGCGTCGCCGAGGCGCCGAAGCTCTTGATCCTGGTTATCCCGGTCTGCAGGTTGTCGACCGGGATGCCGCTGCGGACCTGGTCCTGCTGCACGGCCGGCAGCGACGAGACGCGTACGTGGTCGGTGTAGGCGACCTTCTTGAAGGACACCGGCCCGACCTCCGCGTCGACGCCCTGGAAGACGACGAGCTCGTCTCCCTTGGCGCCTATGTAGAACTGGCTCTGGGTCCACTGGTAGCCGAAATAGCCGCCGACGCCGAGCGCGGCGGCGACGACCAGCACCCCGACGGCCGCTTTCGGGCCCGACCGGCCTTTGCGCGAACGCCGCGCGGAGGCCTGGGCCTCGCGCGCGGGTTCGTCGTCCAGGTCGTCGTCGGTGATCACGGGCTGGGGCGCGGTGACCGTGGTGGCCCGGCCCGCGGGGGTGTCGGGCGGCGCCGAGCGGACCCGGCCGGAGCCGGCCGCACCGACGACCGCCGCCGCCCCAAGGGGCGGCTGGAGGTCGTCCACCTCGATCACGTCGGCGACCACGCAGGTGATGTTGTCCGGCCCGCCGCCTCGGTTGGCGAGGTCGATGAGCTGCCGGACGACGTCCTCGGGATCGTCGATCGTGGTCAGGGTGTGGTGCAGGGTCTCGGCGCTGACCACCGTGGACAGGCCGTCCGAGCACAGCAGGTAACGATCGCCCACCTGGGCCTCCCGGTCCTGCAGGTCGGGGTCGACCTCGCCGCTCCCGTCCAGCGCGCGCAGCAGAATCGAGCGCTGGGGGTGGTTGGCGGCCTCCTCCTGGGTGATCCGCCCGTCGTCCACCAGGGACTGCACCAGCGTGTGGTCGTGCGTGATCTGGTACAGCTCGCCGTTCCTGAGCAGGTACGCGCGGGAGTCGCCCACGTGGACCAGCGCGAAGCGTGAGCCGCTCCAGAGCATCGCGGTGAGGGTGGTGCCCATGCCTTTGAGGCTCGGGTCCCGGGCCACCATCGCGTGCAGCTGGTGGTTGGCGTCCCGGACCGCCGCCTCGATGGCGCTGAGCAGGTCACCGCCGAAGGCGTCCCGGTCGAGGGACGACAGTGCGGCGATGGCGACCGAACTGGCCACCTCGCCGTGGGCATGCCCGCCCATGCCGTCTGCGACGGCCAGCAGGCGGCCGCTGGCGTACGCCGAGTCCTCGTTGCCTTCACGGAGGAGCCCGACGTCCGAGCGAGCGGCGTAGCGGAGTGCGATGGTCATTTGCGCAATTCGATGACGGTCTTGCCGATGCGGATCGGAACTCCGAGGGGCACCGGGGTCGGGCGGGTCACTTTAGAACGTTCGAGGTACGTGCCATTGGTGGAGCCGAGATCCTCCACGATCCACTGGCCGTCCTGGGGAAAGAGCCGGGCGTGCCGGCTCGAAGCGTAGTCGTCGCTGAGAACCAGCGTGGCGTCGTTCGCCCGGCCGATGGTGATTGGCGTCTCCGTGAGGTTGATGATGGTCCCTTGCAGGGGGCCACCGGTGACGATCAGCTGGCGGGGTTCGCCCTTTTTGGGCTTGGAAACCGTTCGGGGCTGCTTGGCCGGTTTACGTGCGGGCGCGGGAGCCGTACGCGGACCGAACAGGTCTGTCCGGATGACGCCGACCGCGGCGATCACGAAGAACCACAGCACCGCCAGGAAGGCGAGCCGGATCAGCAGCAGCGTTAGCTCGGACATGGACCGTTTGTCTACCTCTAATCGCGCCTGAACACCAGTGTCGTGCGGCCGAGCGTCACTCTCGTCCCGTCCTGCATCTCGATCCTGCGGACCGGCTGGCCGTTGACGAAGGTGCCGTTGGTCGACCCCAGGTCCACGAGCACGACCTGTGGCCCTTCCACTCTTAGCTCGGCATGATGCCGTGATACGCCGGGATCCACCAGCCGAAGATCACAATCGGTACCGCGGCCCAGCAGAGTGACCGGTGTGGTCAGCTCGTACGAGCGCTGGCCCTGGGGATCGTCCTGGGTGGAGACGAGCAGCCGGGGGCGGCCCTGGAACGCGCTGGGGCGGCTGGCGGGCAGGTCGCTCGGCGGCTGACGGATCTCGTCCTGCTCGACCGTGGCGCCCCGGATCACACCCGACCGGATGCGGAAAAGCCCGACCGCGAGATCGTCGGCGGTCTCGAAGCGCACCCGCACCGGCCCGACGAACGAGTAGCCCTGCTCCTTGGCGTACTCCCGCGCGAGAGTCGCGAGCTCGTGACTGATGCTGTCGGCGTACACCTCCAGCCGTTCGCTGTCGGTCGTCGACAGCTCCACCACGAAGTCGTTCGGCACGAGCGTGCGACCCTGAGCGACGATCGCGGCGCGCTCGTCCATCTCCCTCTGCACGGCGCTGGCAACCTCGACCGGCTGGAGATCGGACTTGAACGCCCGCGCGAAGGCCCCTTCAACCAACCCTTCGAGCCTGCGCTCGAAGCGCTGAAGGACTCCCACCGGATACCTCCCTTCCAATGCCACTACGGTCGCGATCGCTCCGGTGCTGCACTGAGCTCCTTCGCATCGTCGTTTAGAAGGATCGTATCCGGGTTCGTAAGCACGGGCGGATACGTGCTAACCTTTCCAGGCACCCAGAGATGGGGGCCAACCGCAAGGGCAAGTGGCGGAATGGCAGACGCGCACGGTTCAGGTCCGTGTGTCCGAGAGGACGTGGGGGTTCAACTCCCCCCTTGCCCACGAGAAAGCAGCCTCGTGTGGTCGGAAGCAGAGCTTCCTTCCCACGGGGCTTTCTCTTTGTGTCGCCCAGGGGGACGACCCCCTGGAACCCCCGGGCAGGTGGGCAGCCTCGCCCGGTCGGGAGAAAATCTTCGACCCGGCGGGGATTTTTCTTTGCACCGCCGAGGGGGACGACCTCGTGCGGCCCCCGGACAGGTGGGCGGCCTCGCCTGGTCGCAAGCGAAGCGTCCACGTCCGGCCTCCCCTCCCGGCCCGTACGGCACGGGCCCTCCTGGCGATGTCGCGGCGGAGGCCCCGAAGATCGGGACCCTCCGTCGCGCACTGCACATTCTCAGGAGGCCGCCTTTCAAACCACTTTCCCCGCGCTTGCAGGGGCGACCTTTACCTTCTGTCCCAGTTCGTGAGCGCAGATGTCTCGTGATGGGAGATTGCGGGGAAGTCGCAGGCGCGGGACGGGTCGTGACGTCCCAGGTCGGCGCGCCCGCTCACGCGGCGGGCGCGCCGCCCCCACCGTCAGGCGACGAGCAGTTCGCCGACCAGGGTGGTGAGATCGATCACACCGACGGGCGTGCCGCCGGCGTCCGTGACGAGCCCGAGCTGCGCGCGGGCCTCCTGCAGCAGGGTCACGGCGTCGGAGATCGTGGTGTCCTTCGCCATGCGGGGGACGGGGGTCGCCAGCTCGCCGGCCCTGCGTCCCGGCTGGAGGACCGCGTCGCGCACGTGGAGCACGCCGACCACGTCGTCGGGGGTGACGACCAGCACGCGCAGGCTCCCGCCGCGCGCGGCCGTCCGGCGTACGAGCAGGTCGTCGGCGTTCGCGGGCACCGAGGACGCCTCGCCGACGGGCACCATCAGCCGCTCCACCGGCTGGGAGTGGACCCGCAGCGCGCGGGTGAGCAGATCGTGCTCGTCGCGGTCGAGCATGCCCATCCGGCCCGACTCGGCGACCAGCATGGCGAGCTGGCGGGGCGTGCGGGTGGTGGCCAGCTCGTCGCGGGGCCGCACCCCGGCCAGTCGCAGGATGCCGTTGGTCAGCGCGTTCAGCAGGGCCAGGATCGGGCGGACGACCCAGGCGAAGCCACGGAACGGCAGCGCCAGCCCCATCGCCGCCCGCTCGGGGTGCGTGAGCGCCAGCGACTTGGGCGCCATCTCGCCGACGACCATGTGCAGGAACGTCACCAGGGCGAGCGCCACGACGTACGCCACGGGCGTGCGCAGCGACTCCGGCAGCAGCGTGAGCACCGGCTCCATCAGGTGCTCGATGGAGGGCTCGGCGACCATGCCGAGGCCCAGGGAGGCCAGCGTGATGCCGAGCTGCGCCCCGGCCAGCATGAGCGACAGCTCGCGCCCGCCCCTGACCGCGGCGCGGGCCGTGACCTTGGCCAGCCGGCCGCCGCTGACGGCGATCTCCTCCAGCCGGTGGCGGCGGGCCGAGACCAGGGCGAACTCGGCCGCGACGAAGAACCCGTTGACGGCGAGCAGGGCTACGCCGAGCAGAACACCGGTGAGAGAGCTCATGCGGGCCTGCCCTGGAACAGCGCGGAGAACAGCTCGGGGGCGTAGTCGGCGCCGCCGCCGCCGCGGGCCGCCGCGCGGGCCTTCTCCCGCTCCGGCCGCTCCTGCGGGTCCGCATCCGCGGCCTCGGCCGGAGCGTCCGCCGACGCCTTGGTCGACACCCGCACCCACTCGGGGACGCGGCGGCGCACGCTCAGGACCGTGAGCACGGCCCGCTCGGCGTTGTCGTCCTCGTCGTCGAAGAGGTGGGGCTCGGGCACGAGGGGGGAGACGACCTGGTCGCCCGGCTCGGCCATCCGGCCGAGGAGAGCGAGGACGAGGCCGGCCACGGTCTCGTAGTCCTCGCTCTCGGGCAGCCGGACGTGGGTGGCGCGCTCGACCTCGTCGAGGCGGAGGGTGCCCGGCACGTCCCAGACGCCGTCGCCCTGCCGTACGACACCGAGCGGTTCGGGGTCGTTCTCGTCCACCAGCTCGCCGACGAGCTCCTCGGCCAGGTCCTCCAGCGTCACCACGCCGGCCAGACCGCCGTACTCGTCGATCACGCAGGTGAACGTCTCGCCCGCGGAGGTCATCCGCCGCAGCAGCTCGGGCAGCGGCAGGGTCGCGGGCACGAGCAGCGGCGCCTGGGTGATGCCGCCGACGAGCCCGCCGGAGGGAGAGCCCGCCTTCAGATACTCGGGCAGCCCGGCCACTCCGACGACGTCGTCGGCGTCGGTGCCCAGGACCGGATAGCGGGAGTGTCCGTGCGTGCGCAGGGCGTCGAGGAACTCGCCGATCGGCCACTCGGCGCGCAGCGAGACCACGCGCGGCCGGGGGACCATGACGTCCTCGGCGGTGCGGTCGCCGAACTCCAGCGCCCGCTCCAGCGTCTCGGCCAGCCGGGGCGGCAGCTCTCCGGCCGCGGCCGACTCCGTCACGATGCGCGACAGCTCCTCGGGGGTGGCGCCGTGTTCGAGCTCCTCCACGGGCTCGATGCCGAACAGGCGCACGAGCCGGGTGGCCGCGGCGTCGAACAGGCGGATGAGCGGCCCGGCGACCACGAGATAGACGTGCGTCGGGCGGGAGAGGAACTTCGCGACGTCGTCGGGCCGCGCGATGCCGAGGTTCTTGGGGGCCAGCTCGCCGACGATCATCTGCACGACGGTGGCGATCGCGACGCCGAGGGCCACCGCGACACCGGGGACGGCCGAGCCGGGCAGCCCGGCGGCCTCCAGGGGCCCGCGCAGCACGCCGGCGATCGCGGGCTGGGCGATGAAGCCCACCAGCAGGGTGGTGACGGTGATCCCGAGCTGCGCGCCGGAGAGCATGAACGACAGGCGTCCGGTGATGTCGAGGGCCCGGCGCGCGGCGCCGTCACCGGCCGCCGCCTGCTCGCGGAGGGTGCCGCGGTCGGCGGCCACGAAGGCGAACTCCTGCGCCACGAAGAATCCGGTGGCCAGGGTGAGGAGGAGGACGGCCAGGAGGCCGAGGGCGGCGCTCATCGGGCGCCCGCCGTGCGATCATGAGATCCCGTGCCTGTGCACGGGCAGGTACTCCAGGGGTCCGGAACGGACACGACGATCCTTTCGCGTGGTGGTATACCACCGTAACGGCTGGAATCTCTCCTGTGTTTCCCGGCAGCCTTTACTGACTGCTTAGAGGGCGTCTGGGTACCGTGAAGAAGGGGACGCATCGGCAAAGACTTCCGCCGCTGCGGTCAAAGCAGTCGTAAGACGCCGAGGGCTGGGGGTTCACGTGGCCGACGAGGATGAGGCGACCCGTGCATACCGGCGTTCGGCGCAGCCCCCGCCGGCACAACCCCATACGGCACAACCCCGTACGGCACAGCCCCCGGCGGGGCAGCCTCCGGCCGGTCGGCCCCGGGCGGCCGCGCCGGCGGGGTCCGGCAGGGAGGACACGGTTCCCCGGGTCCGGTCCAAGGTGTACGGCAAGCCGCGTTCCGGCGACACCCCGGTCCGGCCGCTCGGCGGGAGCAGGCACGAGGCCGGGGACGGGGGAAGCGCCCCGCATGGCGGTGGCGGCGGCCCGACGGGCCGTGACGGGTCCGTGCGCGGCGGCGGACGCGGGCCGCGCCGGACCGGCAGGACCATCCTGCGGATCGTCGTCGTGGTGGTCGTGCTCCTGCTCGTCGCCGCCGTCGCCGGATATTTCTGGATCGGCTCGCGGCTCCGGCCGGTCGAGTCGCTGACCGACTACGACGGGCGGCCCGCCGAGACGCCGGGCGAGGACTGGCTGCTGGTCGGGTCCGACAGCCGGGCGGGCCTGACGGCGGCGCAGCGCAGGAAGCTCGCGACCGGCAAGGCGGTCGGCAAGCGCACCGACACGATGATGCTGCTGCACATCCCCGACAGCGGCCGGCCGACCCTGGTCAGCCTGCCCCGCGACTCGTACGTCCCGATCGAGGGGCACGGCAGCGGCAAGCTGAACGCGGCGTACGCCTTCGGCGGCCCGGAACTGCTGTCCAAGACGGTCGAGCGGGTGACCGGCATCAGGATCGACCACTACATGGAGATCGGCTTCGGCGGTTTCGTCGGCATCGTGGACGCGATCGGCGGGGTCAACATCTGCGTGAAGCAGGACATCAAGGACCCGAAGGCCGGGATCGACCTGAAGAAGGGCTGTCAGGACATGGACGGCGGCACGGCGCTGGGCTACGTGCGCACCCGGGCCACCGGCGCCATCCCGGACTTCGAGCGCACCCAGCGGCAGCGTCAGTTCTTCTCCGCCGTCGTGCAGAAGGCCGCGAGCCCGGGCACGCTGATCAACCCGTTCACCTCGGTCCCGCTGGCGCTGAGCGCGGCCGACTCGGTCTCCGTCGACCCCGGCAGCGGCCTGTTCGACCTGCTGTCGGTCGGACTGGCCATGCGTGAGGGGCCCGTCGCCACCGCCGTGCCGATCGGCTCGCTGCCCACGATCGGCGGCCAGGCGGTGGTCAAGTGGGACACCCAGAAGGCGCTGCGCCTGTTCGAGGCGCTCGCCGCCGACAAGCAGGTGCCCAAGGACGTGATCACCAAGTAGCTCTCGGGCTCCCGAGTGATGCGCACGGCCCGCGGGCCGTGCGCATCACAGGGGTCAGCTCCCGGCGGTGGCGGCGACCGTCGCGGCGGTGGTGGCGGCGGCCACGGCGGCGTGGATCGAGGCGATCGTCTTGCGGACCGCCGCAGCGGTCCACTGGCCCTCGGCGATCTCCTTGATCCGGCCCTTCGGCGCGTCGGGGAACGCCTTGCGGTCGAGCTTGGCGGCGTGCATGACCGCGATCAGGACCGCCGTCCGCTCGTCCGGCTCGGCTCCGGCCAGCACGTTCAGGACGCGCTCCCGCACGCCCTGCTCGTGGCTCGGGTCGAGCTCCGGATAGCGCGTGGTGGGGAAGATTCCCAAGATCTTGCCCATCTGCTCGCTCAGCACGCCCCGGGCGGCGAGGCGGGTCAGCAGCCGCTTGCGCACCCTGCCCGCGCGGAGTTTGCCCACCCACCAGTCGGCCTTGCGCGGCCCGCGCTCCTCGGCGATGCGGGTGAGCGTCGCGTCCAGCTCCTCCTCGCCCACCGGGGTGGGATCGACGGGCACGACCTTCGCGCCGTCGAGGTCCACCCGGCGGCGTACGGCCAGCTCCGCGAGCAGGGCCCCGGCCAGGGCGCAGTCGAGCTCCACCGAGCCGATGATCGGCTTGCCGGTGTCCTCCCGGTAGGCCAGCAGCAGCACTTCCTCGGCGATCGTCAGCGTCACGGAGACGAGCCTAACTCGCGGGTTACGGCCACAATGAGCCCTTATGGGAATCTCTACGGACCTGCACGCCATCGGGCGGCCGATGCTGGACGCCCAGCTCGCGCACCCGACCGTACGCGGCATCGCGGCGGGCGACCTGCCCGAGGCGGTCTTCCGGTCGTGGCTGGAGCAGGACTACCTGTTCCTGCTCGACTACGTCCGGGTGTTCTCGCGGCTGGCCTGGCAGGCTCCGGACGCCCACCTCGGCGACCTGGTCGACCTGGCGCACGCGACGTGGCACGACGAGCTCGACCTGCACCGGTCGCTGGCGGCCGGCTTCGGCGCCGACCTCGACGGCGCGGTGAAGGGGCCGGCCTGCGCGGCGTACACCTCGTTCCTGCTGGAGTCGGCGGCGGACTACGGCGAGGGGCTGGCGGCTCTCTACCCCTGCATGTGGGGCTACTCGACGCTCGGCCGGATCCTGGCCGCCGACCCGCCCGCCGAGCCGCGCTATCGGGCCTGGGTGGACACCTACGCCGACCCCGGGTTCGCCGCGCTCGCCGCGCGCATCGCCGTGATGATCGACGAGGCGGCTCCGGACCCGGCGCGTGCCCGGGAGCTGTTCGTCCGGGGCATGGAGCACGAGCTCGCGTTCTGGGACGTCCCCTGACCGGCGGAGCTAGTGTGAGGGCATGCCGGAGCTGCCCGAGGTCGAGGCGCTCGCCGAGTTCCTCCGCGAGCACGCCGTCGGCCATGCCGTCATCGGGGTCGACGTAACCGCCTTCCAGGCGCTCAAGACCGTCGACCCTCCCGTCACCGCGCTCGCCGGGCTGCTCGTCACCGGCGTGGCGCGGCACGGCAAGTTCCTCGACGTCGACTGCGACGGCCTGCACTTCGTCACTCATCTGGCCCGCGGCGGCTGGCTGCGCTGGCGTGACGACCTCACCGGGGCGAAACCGGTGCGGCCGGGCAAGGGCCCGCTCGCGGTCCGGGTGAGGCTGTCGCCGGGCGAGGACGGCCGCGCCCCCGGGTTCGAGCTGACCGAGGCGGGCACGCAGAAGCGCCTGGCCGTCTACGTGGTGCGCGATCCGGAGGACGTTCCCGGCATCGCCGGGCTCGGGCCCGACCCGCTGGCCGAGGACTTCACGCCGGACCTGCTCAAGACGATCGTGGGCGGGAGCCGCGCGCAGATCAAGGGCCTGCTGCGGGACCAGAAGGTGATCGCGGGCATCGGCAACGCCTACTCCGACGAGGTGCTGCACGTCGCGAAGATGTCCCCCTTCAAGATCGCCGGAACGCTGACGGACGGCCAGGTCGCCGACCTGCACGACGCGATCGTGAGCACGCTGCGGGACGCGGTCGGGCGGGCCAGGGGGCTGGCCGCCAAGGACCTCAAGTCGGAGAAGAAGTCGGGTCTGCGCGTGCACGGCCGTACGGGCGAGGCGTGCGAGGTGTGCGGCGACACGATCAGGGAGGTGTCGTTCGCCGACTCCTCGTTGCAGTACTGCCCGACCTGCCAGACCGGCGGCAAGCCGCTGGCCGACCGCCGGCTGTCCCGCCTGCTGAAGTAGGCCCGCGAAGGAGCACCCCGTGGAGCTCGCCGGCCGGCGCCGCGCGTCGAGCGCGTCGAGCGCGTCGAGATCGGCGACGAACCGGGCCGCGGACCACCGTGGGTCACAGCTCGCCGCATGGGCCCGGGCATCGGCGGTGTGCCGTCAGAATGGGCGCATGACATTGCCGGAAATCGCCCCCGAGGCACTGCCCGAGGACGCGTACCTGCTGGACGTCCGCGAGAACGAGGAGTGGGTGGCCGGCCACGCTCCCGGCGCCGTCCACATCCCGCTCGGCGAACTGCAGGTGCGGGTCGACGAGGTGCCGCACGACCGGCCGGTGTACGTGGTCTGCCGGGTCGGCGGCCGGTCGGCGCACGCCGCGATGTGGCTCAACCACATCGGCAGGGACGCCGTGAACGTGGACGGCGGCATGCGCTCCTGGGCCGCCGCGGGGCGTCCGATGGTGAGCGAGACCGGTGAGGCGCCCTACGTGGCGTAGGGACCGGGGCGGCGTAGGAAAACGGTCAAAGAAGTGTCATAATCCCAAAGACATCATCAATACCCGCGGGAGCTCGGGCGTGACCGGGCTGAGAGGGCGGATCCACATCGTGCCGCCGACCGCATGAACCTGTCCGGATAATGCCGGCGTAGGGAGCGTGTGATGACTTCTGCCGTCGTCGACGACGCGCACGCGGAGGTTCCGCTCACTCTTGACGAGGAGGCTCCGAGGACCCTGGGCGTGCTCGACCAGGGCGCCTTCTGGGCCAACCTCGGCGTCAGCCTCCTCGGCTTCTCGGGGGCGCTGTTCCTGCTCGACCCGCTGGGCGGCAAGCCGCTGACCTTCACCGCGGCGGTGCTCGCCGCCGTCGTCGGCAGCCTGCTCGGGACGGCGATGGTCGGCCTGGCCGCGATCCCCGGCGTACGCACCGGGCGGCCCGCGATGGTGCTGCTGCGCGGCCTGTTCGGGGCCCGCCTCTCGTACATCCCGACCGTGCTGAACATCGTGCAGATGCTCGGCTGGGGTGCCTTCGAGCTGTGGGTCATCGCCAACGGCGCGCAGGCGCTGTTCGGCACGGCGGTGCCGTACGCGGTGTGGGCGGTCGCGGCGGGCGCGCTGACGATCGCGCTGACGATCCGGCCGCTCGGCGCGCTGCGGCTGCTGCGGCGGTACGTCACGGCGGGCGTGGTGATCGCGATGATCTGGCTGTCGGTCGCCCTGTTCCGGCAGGGGCCGTCCGTGGGGGGCGGCTCCTGGGACGCCTTCGCCCCCGCCGTCGACTACGTCATCGCGCTGTCGGTGTCGTGGGTGCCGATGGCCGCGGACTACGCCAGGCACTCGCGGTCGAGCGGCGCGGCGTTCACCGGCGTGGTCGTCGGATACACGATCGCCCAGGTGGCCTGCCTGGCCCTCGGCATCGCCGCGCTCGCCCTGGTCGGCAACGACGGCGACAAGGTGTGGGACCCGTTCGTGGCCGCCCCTCTCGGAGTCGTGTTCTTCGGCATCCTGGTGCTGCGCGAGGCCGACCAGTCGTTCGCGAACGTCTACTCGACGACCGTGTCGATCCAGAACCTCGCGCCGCGCTGGGACCGCCGGGCGATCTCGGTCGTGATCGGCCTGCTCACGACCCTGATCGCGCTGTTCGCCGACGTGAACTCCTACGGCGCGTTCCTGAGCGTGATCGGGGCCGTGTTCGTGCCGATGTTCGCCGTGCTCGTGGTGGACTACTTCCTGCTCGGCGGGGCCGCCCGGTGGAACACGGCCGAGGACGCCCCCTCCCGCTGGCTCATGATCGTGCCGTGGATCCTCGGGTTCGCGGCGTACTGGATCGTGACCTCCACCCCGACCGTCGGCTGGTGGGACGGGATCTGGACCGAGGTCCGCCTCGCCCTCGGGTTCGTCCACCAGCCCTGGATGAACGCGGCGCTCGCCGCGTTCCTCGTCGCCGGGCTGGCGACCGTGGCGCTGTCTCTCCCGGCCCGCCGCCTGCGGGAGCGCCGTTAGAGGCGCGCGGCTCCTCCCTCCGGCCGGTCTCTCACCCATAGGCAAGTGAGTTGCAAGACGACGCCTCGAGACTGCCGCCCAGGGAAGGCCCGCGCCGGCCTTCACCGGCAGGGAGGCCGTGGGGGCAGTGGAATTCCGGGTTCTGGGTCCTTTCGAAGTCCGGGACGGCGAGGCGCCGGTCGGCGTCGGAGGCCCGCGGCAACGGGCCGTCCTGGCCCGGTTGGTGCTCGCCGCGGGCGCGGTCGTCTCGACGGACACGTTGATCGAGGACCTCTATCGCGGCACGCCGCCGGCGACCGCACTCGAGTCGATCCACGTCTACGTCTCGAACCTGCGTCGTGTGATCGAACCGCAGCGGGCGCCGCGCACCCCTCCCCGGCTCCTCGTCGCGAAACGCCCCGGGTATCTGCTCGCCACCTCGGACGTCGACGCGCTGCGGTTCGGCAAGCTCGTCGCCGACGCGGAGCGCCGGCCGCCCGCCCGGGCGCTCGCGCTGCTCGACGAGGCGCTCGGGCTCTGGCGCGGCCTGCCGTACGCCGACTTCGCGGGCGAGCTGTGGGCCGCCACCGAGGTGAGCCGCCTCCACGAGCTGCGGCTGGTCGCCGTCGAGCGCCGCGCACAGGCACGGCTCGACCTGGGCCGGCCCGAGGCGGTGATCCAGGACCTGGAGGCGGAGGCCGGGGAGCATCCGCTGCGCGAACGGCTGTGGTGGCTGCTGGCCCTCGCGTACTATCGGGCCGGTCGCCAGGCGGACGCGCTGGCCACCTTGCGGCGTGCCAGGAGCCTCATCGCCGATCAGCTCGGGCTCGATCCGGGCCCGCAGCTGCGGGCGTTGGAGAAGGACATCCTCCGCCAGGCCCCGTCTCTCACCGCCCCGTCTCCCACCGGTCCGCATTCCCCCACCTCCTGCGAGCCGGCCGTACCCGCGTCCGCCCGGCCGGCTCCCGGGGAGGCGCGCTCGCCGCACGGGCGTGACCGGCAGCTCGCGGAGATGGAGGCGATGCTCGGCGGCGGGGTGAGCACGATCGCGGTGACGGGGGAACCGGGCATCGGCAAGACCTGGCTGCTGAAGGCGTTCAGGGACCGGTGCGCGGAGAGGGGACACCTGACCCTCTGGGGTGGCTGCCACGATCTCGACAGCGCACTGCCGCTGCGGCCGTGGATCCGGGTTCTGCGCTCGCTGGAGCGCGTTCATCCGGCTCCCGACCCCGGGGCCCTGGCCGGGCTGCTCGGCGAGGAGGCCCCGCAGGAACCACCACAGAGGCCGGCGCGGGAGTCGGCACAGGGATCGGCACAGGGGTCGGCACAGGGCGCGCGTCAGCGGCGTCATCAGGCCGTCGCCGACTGGCTCTGCGCCGCCGCCCGGGACCGGCCGATCGTGGTCGTCCTGGACGACCTCCAGTGGGCCGACTCGGCGACCCTGGGGCTGCTGCGCGACGTGACGGCGCTCGCCGGCGAGGCGGCGGAGGATGTCCCGCTCACGCTGGTGACCGCGTTTCGGGACACCGCCCGGGCCGGACCGCTCGATGACCTGCTCGCCAGGTTCGCCCGATACAACCTGCTCCGCGTCCGGCTCGGGGGCCTCGAAACCCCGGCCATCCGGGCCATCGCCGTGACCGCGGGCGCGGAGGTCGACGAGCGGACCGTCCACCTGCTGGCCCGGCGCACCGGCGGCAACCCGTTCTTCGTCCGCGAGACGGCCCGGCTGCTCGCGCAGGGCCGCCCGCTGGAGACGGTGCCCGACGCCGTCGCCGGCCTGATCCGCCAGCGGCTGGCGGCGCTGGATCCGCGGGTCGCCGAGGTGCTCGAGATCGCCGCGGTGATCGGCAGGGACTTCGATCCCGGCGTCGTGGGCGAGGCGTGGGCGGCGCCCGTGTACGACCTGCTGGACCAGGCCGTGCGGACCGGCCTGGTCGTCGTCGCCGGGCGCCGGACGGGTTTCGCCCACGACCTGGTGCGGGAGACCCTCCTGCGGGAGATCCCGCCGCTGCGCAGGGCCGTCATCCACCGGCAGGTGATGAACGCGCTGGTCGACCGGCCCGGCGCCGACGTCGCCGTCATCGCCCACCACGCGATCCACGCCGGGCCCGTGGCGTACGCGGAGGCGGCGCACTGGGCCGCCGCGATGGCCGAGCAGTCGGGTCTCCGCCTGGCCTACGAGGAGGCGGCCACCTGGTGGGGCCGTGCGGTCGAGGCGCACGGGGCCGCGGCCGGCGACCCGGCCGACCACGTCGAGCTGCTGCTGCGGCAGGCCCGCGCCCTGCTGGACGCCGGCGACGCCCTGGCCGCCAGAGGCGTGCGGGCGCGGGCGATACGGGCGGCCGACCGGGTGGCGGGTCCCGACGGGCCCGTGCTGCGCGCCCGGGCGCTCACCGCGCTGGACGCGCCCTCGATCTGGAACCTGCGCAACCCGTACGAGGAGGTCGAACTCCAGCTCGTGCACCGGTTCGAGCGCGCGCTGGACGCCGTGCCCGAGACCGCCGGCCCCGAGCGGGTGCGGCTGCTCGGCGGTCTGGCCCAGGAGCTGTACGACGGGTCCGACGACCCGCGCTGCCACCTCTACTCGGCGCAGGCGGTCGAGACGGCCCGCGGGCTCGGCGATCCGCACCTGCTGATGCGTGCGCTGAACGCCCGCTATCTGTCGATCCCCAGCTCGATCTACACCGAGGAGGCGCGGGAGATCGCCGGGGAACTCGAAGACCTGGGCCACAAGACCCGGACCCCCGAGTTCGAGCTGCTCGCGCAGATGATGTGGACCTACCGCCGCATGGAGGTGTTCGACATCGCGGGAGCGGACGAGGCGGCCGCCCGGTGCGACGCCATGCTGGCCCGCATGCCGCTGCCCTGGCCGCGCTTCCAGCACACGATGTGGCGGGCGGGGCGGCTCACGCTCTGCGGACGCCATGACGACGCCGAGGCCCTCTACGCCGACCTCGACCGGCAGGCCGGACGCATCGGCATGTGGTACGCGGGATCCGTCGTGTCCCTGGGTCGCATCCTCCTCGCCTACGACAAAGGGACGATGGGCGAGGCGGAGCCCCTGATCGGCTCGATCGCCGGCGCCAGCCCTTGTGCCGACCAGGCGCTCCGCGTGCTCCTGCGGGGTGAGCGAGGCGGCAGGGAAGAGGCGCGCGAGCCGGCCGCCGGCGGGTGGCGGCAGGCGCCGCGCGACTGGTCGTGGCTGACCCTGACCTGTCTTCAGGGGGCCGCGCAGGCGGCGGTCGGCGACGTCCACGCCTGCGCGGCCACGTACTCCGCCCTCCTGCCCTACGAGGGACGGATCTCCGTCGGAGCCGCCATCGCCTTCCTGGGGCCGGTGGACTGGTTCCTGGCGATGCTCGCCTCGGCGACGGGGGACGACGACGCCGCGGCGCGCCACCTCGCCAGGCTCGCGCGGCTCGCCGGCAGGGCGGGTCTCACCGGGTGGCGGGACCGCGCCGTCGCCGCGGCCGGTCGATCGCGCCGGGCCGGATGAGGGCTACCGCGAGCGCGCGCCGGCCGCGACGAGCGCGGCGTACGCGCCGCCCTGGGCCATCAGCTGGTCGTGGGTGCCGCGTTGCACGACGCGTCCGGAGTCGAGGACGAGGATGAGGTCGGCGTCCCTGACCGTGCTCAGCCGGTGGGCGATGACGATCCGGGTCTGGGGGAGCCGGGCGAGGTTCGCCTCGACGGCGGCTTCGGTGGCGCTGTCGAGGTTGCTGGTGGCCTCGTCCAGCAGCGGCACCTTGGGCCGGGCCAGCACGGCGCGGGCCAGGGCCAGGCGCTGCCGCTGGCCGCCGGACAGCCCGCCGCCGTCGGTCAGCACGGTCTCGTATCCCATGGGCATGGCCGTGATCTCGTCGTGCAGCGCCGCCAGCTCGGCGGCCTGTGTGATCCGCTCCAGCGGCGCGTCGGGGTCGTTGAGCGCGATGTTGTCCCGGATGGAGCCGTTGAACAGGGCCACATCCTGGGTGACCACCCCGAACTGGCGGCGCAGCGTGCTCAGGTTCAGCTCGGCGGCGGGGACGCCGTCGTAGCGGATCTCGCCCTCGACCGGGGCGTGCAGCGCCAGCAGGAGCCGGGCCAGCGTGCTCTTGCCCGAGCCGGACGCTCCCACCAGCGCGACCTTCTGCCCCGGGTGGATCGTCACCGACACGCCGCGCACGGTCCACGGCCCGCGCGGGTCGTGCCGGAAGCCGACATCGCGCAGCTCGATCGCGCCGCGCAGGCGGAGCACCTCGATGCCCTGGCTCGGCTCGGGGGTGGAGGCGAGGATGTCGGTCAGCCGGTCGAAGCGCGCGCCCGCCTGCTGGAGGCTCTGCAGGCCGGCCATGAGCGAGGCGAGCGGGGTGAGCGCGGCCAGCACGACGGCGTTGAGCCCGATGAGTGCGCCCGCGCTGAGCTGCCCGTCCAGCACCCGCCAGGTGCCGAGCCACAACAGCCCGAGCGGGGTGATCACGCGGATCGCCGACAGCGCGGCCTCCAGGAGGCCGTGGGTGAGCCCGCTGCGCACATCCGCGTCGAGCTGCCGGGCGAAGTGGGACGACCACTGCTCCATCGCCCTGCGTTCCGCGCCCGACGCCTTGAGCGTCTCGATCCCGCTGATCGTCTGGATGAGGCTGCTCTGCGAGGCCGACAGCGCCGCGAGCTCCTGCTGAGCCAGCCGGTGCACGCGGCGGGACATGACCGCGAGCAGCGCCGACTGCAGCGCGACCACGCCGGTCAGCGCCGCTCCGAAGACGGGGTCGCGCAGATAGACGAGCGCCAGGTAGCCGACGGCGAGCGGCCCGTCGAGGAGCGCGGTGACGATCTGGCCGGTGAGCAACTCGCGCAGCGTCGTGACGCTGGTGGCCCGGGTCACCAGGTCGCCGGTGCCGCGCCGGGTGAGCACTCCCACGCCGAGCAGCGGGAGCAGGGCCGAGGCGCCTCGCGGGATGACCGTGTCGAGCAGCAGCTCGGTCAGCAGCGGCAGGGCCAGGCCCAGCACCTGCAGCAGCAGCGAGGCCGCGATGACCTGCACGAGCAGTCCGCGCCGCCGCCGCAGCAGCGTGCGCACGAACTCCCGCCGCCACGCGCCGGCCAGCGACGACGACCCGCGCCGGAACCCCTCCCCCGGCTCGAAGACCAGCAGCACCCCGGTGAAGGCGGCGGAGAACTCCTCCTGGGTCAGCCGTCGCCGCCCCTGCCCGGGATCGACGATGTCCACCCGGTCGGGCGACCACCGCTCGACCACCACGAAGTGGTTGAACTCCCAGTGCGCGACGGCCGGAAGCGGCACCCGGGCCAGGTCCTCGGGATCGAGCGAGAACCCGCGCGCCTTGAGACCGTGCTCACGGGCGCCCTGCAGGAGCGCGCGGGCGCTCAGCCCGTCACGGCCGACACCGAGGCGTTCCGACAGCTCGGTCAGCGTGACGCGGTGGCCGTGATGCGACAGCACCATGGCCAGGCACGCGGCGCCGCACTCGGTGGGCGTGTTCTGCAGCACCACCGGGACACGCCTCACCGGGCCGCCTCCGCGACCAGCACCGCCACGACCACTCCGGCGACCGCGAGCACGGCCACCGTGATCCACAACAGCAGGAACGACGACCCCCGGAGCACGACCGGCACGCCCGGCTCCCGGCGGCGTACGGCGTGCCGCCGCAGCGCCTCCTCCCGGAAGACGCCGCGCTCCCGGCCAGGGGCGGGGAGGACCGGCGCGACGACGGGCCGGGTGGGGCCGGGATCCGGTGCCGGCGTGGGGGACGACGCGGTCATCGGCGTCGCCTCGTGCCGCTCACGGCGTCGCCTCGTGCCGCTCACGGCGTCGCCTGTGCTGTTGACGGCGTTGCCTCGTGCCGTTCAGAGCCAGTGCCAGGTGATCTCGGCCGCGGCGCGGCGGGCCGCCATGAACGCGGCGAAACCCGCCCGTCCCGCGGCGGCCGGCGTCGCCGGGTCATCGAGGTCCGCCGGCCGCCGGTCGCGAACCACACCGAACAGGTGCCCGGCGCGATACGACACCGGCCCCACGACCTCGCCGGCCGCGGCGCCCCTGAGCGGTTCCGGCAGTTCGCGGGCGGCCCGGACCGCCGCCGTCACGTCGAGGTCGCCCTTCGACAGCACGGCCGTGCCGAGGGCCGCCAGCGGTTCCCCGGACGCGGCGAGGCCGGCCAGCCGCTCCGCGCTCCCCGTGGCCCATACCGCCCAGACCTGGTCGAACTCCTCGGGATGGCGCTCCAGGTAATCCCGTGCGGTCTCCCGCTCGATCCGCGCCCTCACCCGCCGCTTCAGGGCGAGCCCGTGGATGTGGTTGTCGTAGGCCTCCTGGGTGAGCCCGACCTCGCGGAGCCAGCGCAGCATCCGCTCACGGGTGCGCAGCCCGCGCCGCAGCCGGTAGGCGTCCGACGCCTCCTGCAGCTCCTCCCGGGTCGGCTCGGGCTCACGCGCGATCAGGTCCTCCAGGACGCAGTGGTCGACCAGCTCCTCCTGCATCGACGGATCCCGATCGGCGCGGGCGCGCAGCGTCAGCAGCGCGTTCTGGATCAGCAGCTCACGCCCGTCGACGGTCACGACCCGTCCCGAGGCCCAATGAGTGGAGTGGTCCACCGTCCAGGGGACGCCGTCGTCGGCGGGGGCGGTCAGCGCCACGGTTCCACCGTCCGGATGACCGAGCACCAGGTCGTAGTCCACCACCGGGCTGCCGGGCCGTACGTCGGTCACGAGCTGGGCCCGCACGTCCGGGTGGCCGGCCCGCCAGAGCTCGGCCGCGCGCCGGGCCGCCGCCACGCCGTCGCGCGTACGCGGCAGGCTCCGCAGCAGTTCCACCGCCTCGGCCAGGACGCCGGCGAAGGAGGTCTCCTCGATGTGTGCGGTCATGCGGTTTCCATCGTGGTCTCGGGCATCGTGGCCTCGGGCCTGGGGGCGGGTTCCGCGGCGACGAGCCAGTCGGCGATCGCCGCGGAGATGGGCAGGCCGGTGGCCGACTCGATCCAGCCCCACTGGCCGGTGGGGTTGATCTCCAAGTACACGTACCGCCCGCCGGGGGTGAGGATCATGTCGATGCAGCCGTACGGCAGGCCGAGCGAGGCGGTCAGCGCCAGGCAACGGCGCTCCACGTCCTCCGGCAGCCGGTGGACGCCGTACGCGGAGAAGCTGCGCTCGTAGTGGCGGTAGTCGTACCGGGTCGTCCGCGAGCCCTGGGAGTGGATCTCGGCGGCGAACACCCGGTCCCCCACGACCGTGATCCGCAGCTCGATCGCCTTGTCCACGTACGGCTGGAGGATCACGGGGGAGGCGCCGAGCCGGTGCCGATGAGTGAGGTGCCGCCGGGTGACCGGCGTGGTGTAGAAGACGTGCTCCTCGCCGCCGACGTGGAAGGGGACGTACTCCACCTGCTTGGCGATCAGCTCGCCCCCCGCCTCCTCCCAGAACGGGATCAGCTCCTCGGGGTCGTTGGTGACGAGCGTCTCCGGCGTGGTGAAGCCGAGCCGGGCCGCCGCGGCGAGGTTGAGCAGCTTGTTCTGCAGCCGGATGACGTCGATGGTCCGGCCCGGGAACCACCGGGCGTCGAGGGTGTCCTCCCAGCCGTACAGCAGGATCTGCGCGATCTTCTCGACGTATCGCCGATGGTCGTCGCCGGTCACCGAGTCCGGCGCCCGCGACGGAGAGGGCCGGCGGTTCCAGACGGCGCTGAAGAGGGACGTGTCGTACGTCCTGCCGCCGGTGCGCAGGCTGTGGCGCCAGCCCTCGTCCGTCAGCCGGGAGGTGATCCGGCTCTCGGCCGGGTAGTCGCCCGGGTCCCACCACAGGAACTCCGCCCCGCGTTCGCGCAGACGCGGGACGACCATCTCCACCGAGGCGTCGTCCGCGGCGCTGAGAATCAAGATCAACGTACTGTTTCCCGTCGAGGAGGCGGCGTGGCCGGGCGCCCGGCCACGCCGCCGTGCTGGTCCGGCCGTCAGATGCGGACGTCGATGGGGTCGCTGCGCCCGCCACCGAGGGAGGAGGACACCCAGGCGCATTCGGGGCCCATCAGCGGCGGCAACCCGCCGACGACGTCGTCCAGGAAGTCCTCCGGCAGTTCGGCGTCCCCGTTGAGGTCGTCGATGCGAACAGACATGCTTCTCACCACCTTTCATTCGGATTGGCGGCATGCCGGGAAGCCCGCCCACGGCCGGAGAGCCGCGGCGGGACGAAGCCGGTATGCCGACACCGAAGAAGCCTGGCGAGCGCGCCTAAAGGCGCACTTGTGATCTCTAAAGACGCCCGGAGGGCGCCGGCGCCCGAGGGGAGTCCGGGGTGGTGGTCAGAGGGCGCCTTCCAGGCGGAGCAGGTGCTCCTTGGCTCCCGGGCCGCCGGCGTACCCGCCGAGCGCGCCGGGGCCCTCCACCGCCCGGTGACACGGCAGGAGCAGGCAGACCGGGTTGCCGGCCAGGGCGTTGGCCACCGCGCGGGGCGCCTGCGGCCGCCCGATCCGCTCGGCGATCTCCTGGTAGGTGGTGACGCTGCCGTACGGCACGGCCGGCATGAGCTGGATCACCGTACGGCTGAAGCCGGTGACCAGGCGCAGGTCCACCGGAAGGGAGAAGGTGCGCAGCCTGCCCGTGAAGTACGCGTCCAGTTCCCTGCGCAGGGGGTCGAGGCGGCGGGGGTCGGGCCCGATGAACGAGCCGACGGCGCGGGAGACCCGGGCGAAGACCTCGTGCTCGTCCTCATAGGTGCAGGCCAGCACGCCGCGCGCGGTCACCGCGAGGACCAGGCGGCCCACCGGCGCGTCCATGGTGCCGAAGGCGACCTCGGGCGGGGCCACGCCGACGTAGCCCGGCGAGGTCACGCGGAGCAGGGCTTCGAGGTCCTCGGTGGACATGGGCGCCCCACTTTCTCTTCTCTGCGTGCAGGCAGCGTATCGGAGCGGTCGCGAGGTGACGGAAAACCCCAAGATCAAAAGGTGAAAGCGGGCACGATGGGGACGTGGGTGACAGCAGCGTGGACGGCCGGGCGGCGGACCTCGCCCCCGCGGTCCCGGACACCGTGGCTGCGGACGCCGGGGTTCCCGACGCCGTGACTGCGCACGCCGGGGTTCCGGACGTCGCGGCCTTCGGTGACGCGGCCTTCGATGACACGGTCTTCGGCGACGCCGAGGAGGGCCTCGCGCGTGCGGTCCTGGCCGGCTCCCCCGACGCGATCGTCGCGCTTGACCGCGACCTGGCCGTGCTGAGCTGGAACGCGGCGGCCGAGCGGCTGTTCGGCTGGCCCGCGTCCGATCTGCTGGGCAGGCGGGCCCCGATCGTGCCCGACGAGCTGATGGCCGAGCACAACGCCGTGCTCGAACGCGTACGCGCGGGCGGCCGGGTGTCGCTGACCACCAAGCGCCTCCACCGCGACGGGCGGCTGCTCGACCTGCGGGTGGACACGAGCGCGTTGAACTCACCGGGCGGTGCCCTGCTCGGATATGTGAGCGTCTACCACGCCGCGGAGGACGACGACGCCGCGCACGGCAGGATGGTGCGGCGTGCCCGCCTGGTGCGGCGGCTGACCGACGTGGTCGGCGACATCAACGCCGAGCTCGACCTGCCCGTCGTGCTCGACCGCATCGCCGCGAGCCTGACCGAGCTGACCGGCGCCGACGCCGGCGGTTTCGTCTCCATCGAGGGGGAGCGGCTGCGCCTGGTCGGCGTCCACCAGTTGCCCGAGACGCTGCGCGGGGCCACCGCAGGGCTGCACACCAGCCTGGTCGCCAAGCTGCTGCGCACCGGCAAGACCGTGCTGCTCGAGACCGGCCCGGAGGGCTTCCAGGACCTCATCTGGGCCCGCCTGCCCGGCCTGCACACGATCGCCGTCGGCATCGCCGCCGTGGGCGGGCGTCCCTATGGAGCGCTCTACGCGTTGTTCGCCCGGCGCAAGGCGAGCCATCTGGAGCTCGAACTGCTCGAACTGCTCGCCGGGCACGCCGGCATCGCGGTCGCCAACGCGATGGCGTACCAGGACGCGGTGCGGCAGCGCGCCCACGAGCGTGCCGTCTTCGACGCCAGTGCCGACGGCATCGCGGTGCTGGACGGCGCGGGCGCGGTCGTGCGGTGGAACCCCGCGGCGGCCGAGCTGACCGGCCACCCGGCGGACCGGGTGATCGGGGGGCCACCGCCGTTCCCGCTGCCGGCGCCGGGGGAGAAGCTCACCTTCCAGCTCCCGTCCGGCCGATGGCTCGACGTGCTGTGCGCGGAGATCCGGGAGACGGGGGAGACCGTCGTCGACTTCCGCGACGTGACCCGGGCCAAGGAGCTGGAGGAGGCCAAGGACCTGTTCCTCGCCACCACCAGCCACGAGCTACGTACGCCGATCACGATCGTGCACGGCTTCGCCAGCACGCTCGATTCGCGCTGGGACCATCTGTCCGACGGGGAGCGGCGGTCGGCGGTCCACACGATCGCCGAGCGCGCCCGCTCGCTCGGGCAGCTCATGGACCACCTGCTGCTCGGCGCGCGGGCGGGCGCGGAGGAGCTGAAGGTCAGGGTCGAGCCCTTCGACCTGGCCGCCCGGGTGCACGCGGCGACGCTCGGGCTGCCGGTCCTGTCCGACCGGCACCGGCTGGAGGTGGACATCCCGCCCGATCTCCCCTTCGTCTACGGGGACGCGCTGGCCACCGACATCCTTCTGGCCCAGCTGCTGGAGAACGCGTTCAAGTACTCCCCCGACGGCGGGCTGATCCGAGTCGAGGCATGGCCGGAGGACGACCGGGTCGTGCTGGTGGTGGACGACGAGGGAGTGGGCATCGCGGCGGACGACCGGGAGCGGATCTTCGAGCGGTTCGTCCAGGCCGACAGCGGCAACCGGCGCAGGTTCGGCGGGGTCGGGCTCGGGCTCTACATCGTGCGCAACCTCGCCCGCGCCCAGGGCGGGGACGTCGCCGCGCTGCCCCGATCCGGCGGCGGAACCCGCATGCGCCTGGTGTTGAACTCGGCAGGATCTTCGTCCTGACGGGACAGATCGGAGCGTGGCGTCACCACTTAAGGACTGAACTATTGTCCAATGTGCACAAGCTGTGATCCGGGGCACGGTTTCCCGGCCGAGTAAGCGGGGCATTTCGGTCGTACTGGCTTGTGCAGCAGGAACGGGGGGAACGGGGAGGTGAGTGCGTCGAGCGTCGTGATGCTGCCGTACGCACCGTCGAGCGTCGCCGTCGCACGTCAGCGCCTCAGCGCCGATCTTTCGAACGCGGGGCTGCTCGCCTCCGCCGTCGACGACGTCGTTCTGATCATGAGCGAACTGCTGAGCAACGCGCTGCGCCACGCCCACCCTCTCCCGTCCGGGCAGCTCAAAGTGGCTTGGCTCTGCTCGGACACCCAGGTCGAGGTGGCGGTGAGCGACGGCGGCGCGTATACGGAACCGCGTGCCGGCCGCCCGACGCTGTCGTCCCTCGGCGGCCGCGGGCTCGGCATCGTCGAATATCTGGCCGAGCGCTGGGGGGTCAGACACGAGGAGGAGGCGACCACCGTCTGGGCCGTCGTCTCCGCCTCATGGCCTGCCCAAAACGGGCATCCCGAGCTGTCCGAAACCCCGGTGCTGCGCGAGGTCGGCTGAACGCCCCTGCCGCCGGGCTCCGCCCCTGCCGTCACGCTCCGCCGTCATGCGCTGCGCCTCTGTCGCTACGCCGCGCCCCTGTCGCTACGCCGCGCCCCTGTCGCTACGCCGCGCCTCCGCCGCCGAAGGCGTGCTCCATGCACACCAGGTCGCCGCGGGGGTCCCACGACTCGGTGACGATGAAGCCGAGCCGCTCGTAGAGGGCGATCGCCGTCGTCCGCCAGCGCCACACCGACAGCCGTACCGACCGCAGACCGGTCGCGTGCGCCCGGGTGAGCGCGGCCCGGACGAGCGCGCCGGCCGCGCCCCTGCCGCGCTCGCCCGGGTCGACCCACAGCCGTTTGATCTCCGCCCGCCCCTCGACGGGGGCCGCGAGCACCACGCAGCCGATCGCGGCGTCCCCGTGACGCGCGACCAGCACGACGTCGTCCGCGAACGCCGCGCCCGGGTCCTCGACCTCCACCCGGTAGCGCTCGGGCAGATGCGCCGGGCCGGCCACCGGCACGCCCTTCTCGGCCTCGGTGCGCAGGTGGTAGGCGGCGAGGAGCGCCCGCAGGTCGTCCCCGCCGGTGTCCCCGGCCGCCCAGGTCACGATCGCGTGGTCACGGGTCATGCCGTCAGCATTCCAGCTCCCCGGTCTCACGCGGTGCGCGGATAGAGCACGGCCCGCTCGGCCGTCGTCCAGGCGCTGCTCACGAGCAGGTAGACGCCCGCCGCGAGCGGGAGGAAGGCCGCCACGGCCACGGTCCAGAACGGCGCGAGGAGCTGGAGGCGCCGCATCGGCGCCGTGGGCTCGACCCTGCGGGCGGTGATCACGGCCACGGCCACGAGGAGCGCGAGCAGCCCGGCGAAGACCAGAGCCGGCGGGCTGACCAGGCCCGCCCCGGCGACCGCGGCCGCGAGGTGCTCCCCCAGTGGCACGCCGAGCACGCTCTGCGCCAGCAGCAGGTTGGGGTGGCCCGCGATCACGGCGGCCGTGAACAGCCGGTAGGTCACCATGAAGAACGGCGACTGCGCGAACGCCGGAAGGTAGCCGGTGAACTGGCCGACGCCCTCTTTGGCGTACACCGCGTTCACCTCGCGCAGGAGCCGCTGCGGGTCGTTCTTCCACCGCGTGCGCAGCCGGTCCACCTGGGGAGCGAGCCGGGTCCGGATCCGCTGGGCACGCGCGACGCGGACGCTGAGCGGCAGCAGCGACAGCCGTACGGCGAGGGTGACCAGGACGATCGCGAGCCCGGCGCCGGTGACATGGCTGAGCGCTTCGATGAGCCGGTAGGCGGGGTCGAGCACGAAGTCGAACATGGGAAGCCTTTCGTCTGAGACCTTCTGCCGATGGATGAGGGCATGACGAAAGCGCTCGTGACCGGATGGCCGGTCAGACGAGCGCAGGGCTTCCAGATGGTGCGCGGGGACGAGGACGGCCAGGCGTGCCGGGATCGCGCAGCCTGACCATCGCCGTCTCACCGGTGTACGACGGCCTGCCCGGCCCCTGGCGCAGAACGGGGACGCCGGTCAGGCGGCAGAGCATCCAGGCGAACACCAGGACGGCCGCGCCGGCCAGGCCGGCCGCGGTCAGCGCGCCGGGGCCCGAAGACCCGGCGGCCGACACGGCCAGCAGCCAGACGAGCGATCCGATGGTGGCCTGGAGAGCGTTCACGTCAGCGGGACATCTTCCCGACGACGGTGACCGCCACGACGGCGACGAGGGCGATGATCCCGATGATGAGCAGGAACTTCAGCGTCGCGAACAGTGCGGGGATCACGAATCCGAACACCAGCCAGAGGGCCAGGAGGATCCCCAGTACGGTCAGTACGGTACGGGCCATGGCCCCAAGGTACGCGGTGGCACCGACAACCGCGAGCTTGATCCAGAATCGGTTCGCATACCCGCGATCCATGAGGTTTCACGTGAATCATCGTGTTCGGCGGCAGTTCGCCAACAGACGGTCGTGGCTCCGCTGCCGGCCCAGGCGGCCCCACCGGCGGTCCTCACCGCGTGCGCCGTAGACTCCACATGATCCCTGCAGATCGTGGCGATCTTGACGCGGCTGCTCGGCGCACACGACCCGGTCCACTGGCTGAGGCATGAACGTTCCACAACTCACACCGGCCCTCCACGGGCGTTTCAGTCCTCTGCGCTTCGATCCGCACCATCGGCTGTCCGGCTCGGACGTCG
The DNA here is from genome assembly GCF_040644495.1 of Microbispora sp. NPDC046973. NCBI lineage: Bacteria > Bacillati > Actinomycetota > Actinomycetes > Streptosporangiales > Streptosporangiaceae > Microbispora > Microbispora sp. NPDC046973. The sequence goes on from NZ_JBEYWQ010000001.1 coordinate 95,111, forward strand.
AAACCCTGCTGGAGGCGGCCCGATGGGCTCCGTCCGCCGGCAACGCGCAGCCCTGGTCGTTCCATCTGCGCCGCCGGGGAGAGGACGGGCACGAGCACCTCGTCGCACACCTCGCCGGCAGCTCGCGCCGATGGGCGCCTGCCGCCAGCGCGCTGGTCGTCAACCTGGCCCATCACGAAGTGGACGACAGCGGCATGCTCTACTCCGAGTTCGCCGACTACGACCTCGGCCAGGCGGTGGCCCACATGACGGTGCAGGCCCATGCGATGGGCCTGTCCTGCAGGCAGTTTCGCGCCTTCGATCTCGAAGGGCTGCACACCCTGCTCGGCGTCAGGCCCGGTTGGCGCATCCTCACGATGACGGCCATCGGCGTGCCGCTCCGGGACGACGGAACACCTCCTCCGCGAGAGCGCCGGAGCATCGTGGACCTGCGCACCGCAGGAGTCTCGTCTCCCTGATGTGGATACGCGGCGCGACGGCGCCGCGAGCGGCCGGTTCTTACGAGACGATGACGGGGCTCGGCCCGGTGGCCCGGCGGACTTACCGTTGAGAGCGTGCCGCCCTCGAAGACTCCTCCGAATCCCGCCCGCGTCCTCGTGGTGGACGACGACCCCACCGTCGCCGAGGTGGTGGCCCGCTACCTGGAGCGGGACGGGCACGAGGTCGAGTGCGTGGGCGACGGGGCCGAGGCGCTGCGGCGGGCCCTGGCCGACCCGCCCGACCTGATGGTGCTCGACCTGATGCTGCCCAAGCTCGACGGCCTGCAGGTCTGCCGCAAGCTGCGGGAGCGCTGGCCCGTCCCGGTGATCATGCTGACCGCCCTCGGCGAGGAGATGGACCGGGTGGTCGGCCTGGAGACCGGCGCCGACGACTACGTGACGAAGCCGTTCAGCCCGCGCGAGCTGGCCCTGCGGGTGCAGTCCGTGCTGCGGCGGGCCCGCGGCGCGCTGGTGCCGACGGGCACCGGCGTGCTGCGCGACGCAGACCTGGTGGTGGACGTCGGCGCCCATGAGGTGCGCCTGGGCGGCAAGGAGATCACCCTGACCGCCCGCGAGTTCGACCTGCTCGTCTACCTGCTGCGCAATCCCCGCCAGGCGTTCAGCCGCACGGCCCTGCTCGACCAGGTCTGGGGCTGGTCGTTCGGCGACTCCTCCACGGTGACGGTCCACGTGCGCAGGCTCCGGGAGAAGATCGAGGACGACCCCACCGACCCGCGCCGGATCGTCACGGTCTGGGGCGTCGGCTACCGTTACGAGCCGCTGTCATGATCGTCCAGATCGTCGGGGTCGCCGCCGGGCTCGGTCTCGTCATCGCGGCCCTCGGCCTGGCGCTGCTGCGGGTGCTGCGCCGCCGGTCGATCGGCGTGATGCTCGCGGTCGTCGCGGCCGTGACGGTCTCCGCGACGCTGGCCGGGGTGGTCGCCATCACCCTCGCCATGATCATCGACGGGCGGCCGAAGAACATCGTGCTCACCGTCGTCGGCATCGGCGGCCTGGTGGGCCTCGGCGTCGCGCTGGTGAACGCCCGCACGGTGGTGCGCGCCAGCAGGAGCCTCGTCGGCGCGCTGGAGAGCGTCCCGCCCTCCGGCCGGTTCACCCCGCCGCCCGCGCCGCTCCCCGCCGAACTGCAGACCATCAGCACCGCGCTCGAGCAGGCGTACGAGCGGCTGCGGCTGGGCCGCGAACGCGAGCGGGCGCTGGAGAGCGCGCGGCGCGAACTGGTCGCGTGGGTCAGCCACGACCTGCGCACCCCCCTCGCGGGCATGCGGGCGATGGTGGAGGCCCTGGAGGACGGGGTGGCCGACGACCCCGAGACGGTCAAGCGCTACCACGTCCAGATCAGGGTGGAGGTCGACCGGCTCGCCGGGATGGTGGAGGACCTGTTCGAGCTGTCGCGCATCCACGCGGGCACGCTGCGGCCCGCGCTCACCCGCACGGGACTCGGCGACCTCGTCGCGGACACCCTCGCCGCCGTCGAACCGCTGGCCCGCGCCGAGGGCGTGCACCTGACCGGCGGGGCGGACCCGCGGGTCCCGGTGCAGGCGGACGCCGGGCAACTCGGCCGGGCCGTACGCAACCTGGTGGTGAACGCCATCCGCCACACGCCCGCCGGAGGCACGGTCGTCGTGCGGGCGGTGGCGGAAGGGACGACCGCGCGCCTGTCCGTGCTGGACGGCTGCGGCGGCATCCCGGAGGAGGACCTTCCCCGGGTCTTCGACGTCGCGTTCCGCGGCGAGGCAGCGCGGACGCCCGGCCCCGACGGCGGCGCCGGGCTCGGCCTCGCGATCGCGCGGGGCATCGTGGAGGCCCACGACGGCGAGATCGGCGTGGTCAACGAGGGCCCCGGCTGCCTGTTCACGATCACGCTGCCCCTGGCCTGAGAGCACGGCTGGCCTGAGAGCACGCTGGCCTGAGAGCACGCTGGCCTGAGAGCACGGCTGGCTTGAGAACGCGGCGTCAGCCGACCTGGTATCCCTCCGCCTGGATCGCGAACAAGCCCGCGTACAGGCCGCCGAGGCGCATCAGGCCGGCGTGCGAGCCGCGCTCGGCCACCCGTCCCTCGTCCAGGACCACGATCAGGTCGGCCTCCCGGATCGAGCCGAGACGGTGTGAGATGAGCAGGTTGGTCCGCCCTGCCCGGTGCCGCCGCAACCCGCTGTGGATCTCGTGTTCGGCCTCGGCGTCCAGGCCCGAGCTGGGCTCGTCCAGGATCAGCAGGTCGCGTCCGCCCCTGAGGTAGGCGCGCGCCAGCGCGAGACGCTGCCACTGACCGCCGGACAAGTGGACGCCCGCCTCGCCGCCGTCGAGGAAGATCCGCGACAGCAGCGTGTCGTAGCCGCGGGGCAGCGCGCCGACGAAGCCGTCGGCCCCCGCCCGGCCGGCCGCCTCGGTGATCCGCTCCCGGTCGCTCATCGCGTCGAGATCGCCGAGGCCGATGTTCTCGGCCGCGCTCATGTCGTAGGTCATGTAGTCCTGGAACACCGAGCCGATCCGCCGCCGCAGCTGCGCGGGATCGACATCCCTGAGGTCGACGCCGTCCCAGAGGATCGCACCCCGCTCCGGGTCGTACATCCGGCACAGCAGCTTGACCACCGTGCTCTTGCCCGCGCCGTTGCGGCCGACGAGGCCGACCGAGTGTCCGTACGGAATGGTGAACGAGACGCCCCGCAGCGCCCACTCATGCTCGGCCGAGTATCGGAACCAGACGTCGCGGAACTCGATCCCCCGCCGCAGCGCGGGCACCGATCCCGGCTCGGACCGCACGGGGAGGTCCGGCGGGGCCGTCAGCACCGACAGGTAGTGGCCGAAGAGCAGCGCCTGCCGGTGCATCGTCGCGATCTCCCCGACGAGGCCGACGATCGCCCCTTGGACTCCGGCGACGGCGGCGACGAACAGCGCGACGTCCCCCACCGTCCGGCCCCCGCCGAGCGTCTCCAGCAGGGTCCAGAGCAGACCCGCTCCCGCCAGCAGGGCGCTCGTGCCGCTCATGACACTCTGGACGGCGAGTTCCCGGCGGTCCGTGCTGCGGCGCTCGGCGTTGGCCGTCACGCGTTGCTCGCGCATCAGGCCGCGAAGGTGGCCCGCGAGGCCGAACAGCCGGATCTCCTTGGCCGCCTGGACGCTCAGGAGGAGGTCCTGGAAGAAGATTTCACGGCGCTCGTTCGGGCCTATCACGAGCAGCATCGCCGCGCGGCGCCGGGACAGCCAGACCTCGGCCGCGAGGCTCGGCACGGCGATCGCCGCCACCAGGACGGCCATCCACGGGCTGATCAGGGCGAGCGCGCCGAGGAAGCTCACGCCCGCCATCACCGACCTGACGATCCCGAAGGCGGCCATGACCACCATGCCGGGCGTGGCGCCGCCGTACTGCAGGGCGAGCCTGAGCCTGTCGAGGAAGGCGGGTTCCTCGAACCTGGCCAGCCCGACGAACCGCTCGGTGGCGAGGAACAGGCGGTCCTGCGCGATGACCCCGACTCTCCGGCCGATCTCCTCCTTCAGGTACAGGGAGGCCTGGGGGACGACGGCCGCCGCGATCCCGCAGGCGGCCAGGGCCGCGCCCAGCCAGGCGATCGAGGCCGGGGTCGCCGTTCCGTGGGCGACCAGGTCGACCACGACCTTGGTCAGCCAGGCGACGGCCGGTGGGATCACCGCGCCGGCGACGGTCAGCGCGCCGTAGGCGGTCAGTCGCGCCCTGCCCGACTCCCAGGCCAGCCGTATGGCCGCCCAGACCGCCCTCACGCGCCCAGGCCCTCCATGCTGGTGCCGCTCGCGAGGATCGTGCGGGAGGCGTCGACCAGCGCGAAGGCGGGGAACCCGGACACCGACAGCGCCCTCGCGAGGGCGCCGCCGGGGCCTTCGATCACCACGCGGGCGACGGGTTCGAGCGCGGCCCGCTCCGCCGCGACGTCCTCCTCACGGCCGGACAGTACGGCGAGGACCGACGACCTCCCGCCCGCGTGGTTCTTGGCCGCGTTGACGAACGACGGCAGGCGCTCGGCGCAGGCGGAGCAGCTCGGCGAGAACACGCCCACGAGCGTGGTCGTCTCGGAGAAGGTGCCGTCGGAGACGGTCTCCCCGCCCGTGGTCACGGCGGTGAACGGCCCGACGGCCGATCCGGCAGGGGCCATGACCGCCGGCCCGGGCCGCAACGTGGCCAACGCCGCCGAGTGCTCACGGAGCCTTCTGATGATGCCCACGGACAGGACGAGGTCGACGGCGCACAGGACGCCGACGACCGCGACGAAGGCGATGAGGAACGGCATGAGATCTCCCTGCTCGGACCGTGGTTTTCAGCGACTGCCGTCCGGCGGCAACCGCCGCAGGACCACTCCCAGGACCCGGTCGGCGGGCACGAAGCCGCGCTGGCGCGAGTCCAGGCTGGAGCGTGGGTCGTCCCCCAGAACGACCAGATGGCCGGCCGGCACCCGGTCGGCGTGCCGGAGCGCGGGCGCGTCCGCCACCGGTGCGGGCACCGGATCGCCCCCGACCGCCGCCACACGCTTGATGTGCCACATGTGTTCCGGCCTCTGCCGGTGATTGCGGGGCCGCGGCGCCTCCACCACCACGACCTCGCCCACCCGTACGCCGTGCGACGCGACACGCCGCACCAGGACGCGATCTCCCGTGCGGAAGCTCGGCCGCATGCTCGTGCCGGACACCTCCACCACAAGGAAGCGGCGGCGCAGCCAGGTGACCACGGCCAGGGCGCAGAGCGCCACGGCCACGGCAGGAACGAGGATCGGCAGCCCCCGGACCGGACGGGCCACCGCTACCTGCTCTCCCGGGTGAGCCCGAACAGGTCGGCGATCTCCCCCGTCAGCACGACCAGGACCGTGACCAGGAGCGCGGCCAGGGCCGCGACCGCCGCTCCCGCGAGCTCGGCCGGTCCGCGCACGGGGACGAGGAGCGTCAGCGCCAGGCCGGTGAGGGCGATCAGCCCGAGGAGGGCGTTGCGGGCGAGGTCGGCGGGCCCCACCGGCAGCTTCCGGCCGCCGAAGCAGTGACAGGGGACCGCGAGGCCCCTGCGGATCGCATGGTGGATGACCAAGGAGAACGCCCCCAGCGCGGCCAGCGCCACCGTGAATCCCGCGGACGCCGTGACCGGGACGACCAGCAGAACGACGACGGCTCCCTCCGCTGCGGCCACCGCGGCGGCGAGCGTGCGGTGCCGCTGTGTCGCCCGCGTGGTCACCGTACGGCTGGGAAGCAGCCGCGCCGTGGCGTCGGCGAACCGCAGCCAGGACTCCCGGCCGCGCAGCTTCGAGGCGAGCGAGACCAGGAATGTCAGCCCGATGGCCATCCGGCAGGCGAGGAGCACGTAGTTCACGGATTCCCCCTTCGGTGTCGACTCCGCCGCGCACTACCGCGTGCGGACGTCGTCCGCACGCGGCCCGCCGCGGCGGGGTCTCAGCAGGTGCCGACCTGGCCGCAGTAGTAGCCGTAGTTGCCGCCGTAGCAGCACCACTGCTTCTGCATGCACCAGCACGGCACCGCCGCCGACGCCTCGGTCCTCGGCACCAGGCGGGCGAGCAGACGATCGCCCCAGGATTGGAACGTGCGAACCATGGAGACTCCTCCCTTCGCGGGCTGATCATCCGACCAGCCGCCCTCACGTTCTCATCGGGGCGACGGAGATCAACCGATGAGAGGCCGGGATTCGGTCCGGTGGCCCTCGCAGTCAAGGATTTCGGCGCGGTGACGTGCGGGGTCGCCGTCCGGACCGGGACCCGATCCGGCATGGGCGAAATGGCCTGTCATGAAAGGTTCACGGCCGGGGGCGGAGCGTTCCATTGACGAGAGCGGGTCGTGGTCCGGCCTCCGCGAGGTCCTCGCCTCGGCCGGGAGTCACTCCGGTTCGTTTCCGGCCGTCCCGCCCACGGTGAAGGGTGTGGTGACCCCCTCGTACATGAGGTGCGCGACGAGACCCTCCGTGGCGTGCGGCAGGTTGTGGCAGTGGTCCATCCAGATGCCGGGATTGTCGGCGACGAAGGCGATGTCGTACGACTCGCCGCTGCCGACTTCGAGGGAGTCCACCCACCAGGGGCTCCCCGTCGCCCGCACGCCGCCGCGGCTCAGCACCACGGCGTGGTGGCCGTGCAGGTGCATCGGGTGTGGCTCGCCGCTGTCGTTGACGATGCGCACCCGCACCACGTCGCCCTCGGCGACGACGAACATCGGCACGTCGGGGAACATGTGGCCGTTGATCGTCCACCAGATGCCCGGACGTCCGTCCAGGAAGCCGGGGCGGCGTCCGATCTCGTAGTCGAACCGCCGGTCGGGCCGGTCCGGGTCGAACCCGAGCGGCGCCGGCGTGCCGTAGGACAGCAGGTCCAGCGATTTCGCGGGCCGGGAGACGACGGGCACGTCGTACGACCGCGAACCGAGCACGATGCCGGCCGGGCCGCCGACGTGCACCCGTACAGGCGAGCCGTCCTCGGGCATGGTCACCTCGACGTCGGCGCGGCCTCCCGCCGTGACCATCACGGCGGTGTCCCGTAGGGGAGCGGGCTCGTGCAGGTCGGTGCCGTCGACGGCGGCGAGCCGGAACGGGGCGCCGCCGACCCATACGGGCGTCTGGCCGTTCTCCGTATTGATCACTCGGACGCGCACCCGCTCGCCGGGGCGCGCCTCGGCGCGGACGTCTCCCTCACGCCCGTTGATCGTGCGGGCCCCGTCGTAGAGGTGCAGCAGCGCCACGACGTCGGCCGTGCCCGCGGGCGGTCGCGCCGCCGGGGCCACCACCAGGGCGCCCAGTAGACCGCGGCGCACCTGCTCGTGGGACACCTGGTGCGAGTGGTACCAGAAGGTGCCGGCCTGGCCGGCGACGAACCGGTAGGTGAACGACCGGCCCACGCCGACCGCGTCCTGCGTGACGCCGGCGACCCCGTCCGCGGCGTTGGGCACGTCGACGCCGTGCCAGTGCAGGGTGATGCCGTCCGGCACCGACTCGTTGACCAGGCGGACCTGCACCAGCTGCCCGACGGTCGCGTGGATGACCGGGCCGGGCGAGGTGCCGTTCAGCGTGTACCCGTCCACCGAGCGGCCGGTGGCCAGCCGGAACCGCTGCTTGCGCGCGACCAGGGTGATCGCGACGTCGGCCGCGCGGTCCGGGTCGGCCGTCAGCGAGGTCAGGCTGCGCGCCGACGCCGTGTGCTCCGAGTGGCCGGCGTGCTCGGAGTGGCCGGCGTGCCCGGAGTGCGTGTGCTCCGCGTGCGCGGAGGTGCCGGCGGCCACGTGGGTCAGGGCGCCGCCGTAGTCCGCGTACCCCATGTCCATCACGGAGTACGCCCCGGGCATGAGGCTGTCCTGCCACATCCAGGCCAACGGGCCGAGCAGGGCGATGGTCGCAGCGCCCGCCAGCGCGAGGCGGAGGCGGGCGCCGCGACGACGAGTCCCGTCCATGCGAGATGTCGTCAGACGACGGTCTCGGCGCGGGCGTGGGGCTGGGCGGTCGCGATCGCCGCGGCGCCGCGGCCGCGAAGCGCGGCGTGGACGGCCGCACTGAACAGCAGCAGCGCGTTGAGGCCGTGCAGGGCGCCCAGGGCGGGGATCTCGTGGCCGAGGAGGCCCAGGGAGACCTGGACGGCGACGAGCAGGACCACGAGGGCGGCCCCCTTGACCGCTCCGGGGACCTTCGCGAAGAACGAGGAGATCAGCAGGAGCAGGGCGATCACGGGGATGACCATCATCCCGTTGATGCCGTGGACCACGAAGGCGAAGAACTCGGGGAACTCCATCCCTCCGCTCTCCGCGCTCGCCTTGTCGACCACGCCGCCCTGCTCGACGTACTTGAACAGCCCGGCGTCGCCGAGCACGACCATCATCGCCTGCACGGCGACCTCGGCCGCGACGAGTGAGGCCAGGACCTTGTAGACCAGTTTCATGACGCTCTTCCCCTCCTGTGTCGGCCGGCGCACGTCTGCGCGCGCCGGCCCTTACACAGAGGAAGGTAGGTACGCCTCCATGGAGAACACTTAATGATGACTTGTAACTCTCGGCGTCGCCGGCCTTCGGCCGGAAGCCCGGCTCGGAGCGGCTCCGGCGGCCCGGGTCACAGGTCGCGCTGGTGCTCCAGTTGGCCGCGCCAGGAGGGGACGTCGGGGGCGGCCTCCCGCTGGCGCGGGGTGAACGCCTCCGCCATGGCCCGGAACGTGGGGCACGGCCAGCGCCACATGCAGCTCCGGCACCGCAGGATCGGGTTGGCCGGGTCGCTCGAGATGCCGCCCGCGTCCCTGGGCTGGTGCAGATCGAGCAGCCGGATGCCGAGCTCGGAGAAGCTCAGCAGCTCCTCGCGTGCCTCGGCGAGGAAGTCGAGGTCCTCGGCCGCCAGCCGGGCGCTGACCGGGACGTACCCCTCGCGGTTGACCAGGCCGCGCAGCGGCTCGGCCGCGTCGCGCCACGACGAGGCCTTCTCGGTGCGCACCTGCATGGTCTCCAGGTGCTCGCGCAGCACGCGCCGCTGTGGATCCTCGGGTATCTCACTGTTCATCTGCTCTCGGGCCCGCTGTGCTCGGCGCCCGCCCTCCTTTGCGAAGTGACGACCAAGACGCGGAGGTTCCGGGCCCTCCATCCGGCGACGCCGGTGTCGCATAGCGTCAAGCTTCGCGCACTCCGCGTTTACATGGGGCGTGAATCGGGGACAAAGGGCGGACGACTCTTCGACGAATCCGATGGAGCGTGACCCGGGGCCGGGACGACGCTAGTGTGCGCCTCGTGGAGCTCAAAGTCGCGACGCAATCCCACGCCGGTCAGGCCGTCATGGCCGTCTTCGGCGAAATCGACCTATATACCGCGCCCCGGCTGCAGGGGGAGTTCACCCGCCTGCTGGAGACCGGGCCCGACCGCGTGGTCATCGACATGTCCGGAGTGGAGTTCTGCGACTCCACCGGCATGAACGTGCTGCTGTCGGCGCTCAAGCGGCTGCGCGAGCGGGGCGGCACGCTGGAGGTGGCGGCGCCGAGACCGGCGGTACGCAAGATTCTGCAGGTCACCGGCCTTGACTCGGTGTTCACCGTGCACGACACGGTGCCCGCCGACCTGCTCACGGCCGAGCATCAGGGTTAGGCGCATGGGGGAGATGGCAGTGCCCGAGCCGGACACCGCGGTGGTGATCCCGGCGAAGGACGAGGCCGACCGGATCGGCGCCACCGTGACCGCCGCCCTGAAGCTGCCCGGCGTGGATCTCGTGGTCGTGGTCGACGACGGCTCGTCCGACGAGACCGGCCGGGTGGCCAGGGCGGCGGGCGCCCGGGTCGTACGGCACAGCCGCAACCGGGGCAAGGCGGCGGCGATGGAGAGCGGCGCCGAGGCCGTGCGCCTCCTCGACGAGGACCATCCCCGGCACCTGCTGTTCCTCGACGCCGATCTGGGCGAGACGGCGGCGGCGGCACTCCCGCTGATCGCGCCGGTGCGCGCGGGCGAGGCCGACCTGACCATCGCGAGGTTCGCGACCAGGGTCAAGCTCGGCGGGCACGGCATCGTCGTACGGCTGGCCCGCGACGGCATCAAGCGGCTCACCGGCTGGGAGGCGACCCAGCCGCTCAACGGGCAGCGGTGCCTCACCCGAGCGGCGTTCGAGGCGGCCCGGCCGCTCGCCCACGGCTTCGGCGTCGAGACCGGCATGACCGTCGACCTGCTCAGGAAGGGCTTCCGGGTGGTCGAGGTCGAGGTCGAGATGGCGCACCGGGCGACCGGCACCGACTGGCGCTCCCAGTTGCACAGGGCCAAGCAGCTCCGCGACGTCGGCCTGGCCCTCGCCGCCCGCGAACCCGCCGTGGACCAGGCGCGCGCCGCCCTCCGCCCGCCGCGCCGCTGAGCCGCGCTGTCGGGCCGCGCCGTTAAGCCGGGCCACCCGGTTGCTTCGCCCATGCCGGTCGGCCGGTGTGGTGGAATTCTCGGGTGGATTCGCGGGGGCGCGCACGGATCGCCGCCCGGCTGGCCCCGGCCGCCGGCGGCCTGTCGATCGTCCTCACGATCACGATCGGCGTCCTCGGGCCGTCGGCGATGGTGCCCGGGTTGCCCGGGCGGTCGTGGCAGCCCCCCTACTCGCTCCATCTCGCGCCCGACGGCCATCTCGTCGTCGCGCTGGCCGCCGCGGCGCTCGTCCTCGGCACGGTCGGCCTGGCCGCCGGCCTCGCGTACGCCGACCGGATGCCGCGGGCGCGCACGCTGGTCGTCGCCGGGTGCGCCGCCGCCGCGGTCCTCGCGTTCCTGCCGCCCTCCGGGTCGGCCGACCACCTCAACTACGCGGCGTACGGCCGGATGGCGGCCCTCGGCCACGACCCGTACGCGACCGTGCCCGCCGACCTTCCCGCCGATCCCGTCATCGGCCGGGTGGAGGAGTGGACCAGGACGCCCAGCGTGTACGGCCCGGTCGCGACGGCCGTGCAGGCGCTGGCGAGCCACGTCGGGGGTGATTCTGTCCGCCTGACGGTCTTCGCGATGGCCCTGGTCAACGCCGCCGCCTTCGTCGCCGCCGGCCTGCTGCTCCACCGCGCCACCGCGGGCGATCCCCTACGGCAGCGCCGCGCGGCCCTGCTGTGGACGGCGAACCCGCTGATCATCTACGAGCTCGTGGCCGGGATGCACCTCGACACCGTGGCGATCGCGTTCGTCGTGGCGGGGCTGGTCGCCCGCCGGGGCGTGCCGCTCGGCCTGGGCGTCGCGGTCAAGGCCACCGTGGGCCTGGTGGCGCTGGGCACGGCGTGGGAGCTGCGCCGCAGCCCCCGGCGGCTCGCCCTGGTCGCCGGGTCGGCGGCGCTGACCGTGCTCGTGGCCTACCTGCTCGCCGGGCCCCACTCGCTCGACCAGTTGCTCGACGCCAGCAAGTCGGTCTCGCTGGCCACGCCGTGGGCGCTGGGGAAAAAGGCCCTGCAGACGGTGTTCGGATCCGGGGCCTACCACGCGTGGATCCAGGCCGGGTCGCTGCTCCTGCTGGCCGTGCTCGCCGCCCTCCTCCTGCGCGGCCGTCCCGCCGCCGGCCGCGAGGGACCGGTGGTCGCCCTGGCCGTCGCCGTGGCCTGGCTGTTCGCCACGCCGTACGCGCTGCCCTGGTATGACGGGCTGGGGTTCGCGCTGCTGGCCCTGGTCGCCTGGCCGGGCCTGGAGGCGTTCCTGGTCGCCCGGCTCGCCGTGCTCTCACTCGCCTACCTGCCCGCTCGCCAGGCGGACCAGCCGGACGACCTGGGCTGGCTCGTCGACGTGGTCAGGGGCTGGGTGGCGCCGTCGCTCCTGCTGGCGCTGACGATCGCGCTGCTGTGGTGGGCGGCGCGGTCTGGAGCGCGCGTACGGACGCCGCCAGCGCCAGCGGCACCGCGACCGTCAGGGCCATCGCCGGGATCGCGATCCCCGAGTCGTTGATCAGGAACCCGGCGAACGCCGCGGTCAGCGCGCCGAACAGCCCGGCCCGCAGCTGCGGCGCCCGTTCGTAGGCCAGGCTCAGCGCGGGCGCGCCCCACCGGGACGGCCGGGCCAGCACGAGGAACAGGAACGCCAGCGCGACCAGCGACAGCAGCGTCAGCGGCAGGTTGCCCAGCGTGTGGAGCATCGCGCCGAGCTTGCGCCCGACGACCGAGCCGCCCTCGCCGCCGACGACCTGCTGGACGAACGCCCCGAGGTGGGTGCGCCGGTCGGCGGGGCGCAGCCAGTCGGCCACCGCGATCAGTGAGATGAGCACGACCCCCGCCACGGCGATCAGCCCGAGCCGGAGGACCGACACCCGCCTGCCCGCGACCATCAGCACGCACACCGCCACGCCGAGGACGAACGACGGCACCCCGCCGAAGTCCGCGCCCCACGTCGGCCAGCCGTCCCCGGCGATCGCGAGCAGGCCGTACGCCCCGCAGACGGCCACGGCGAGCCTCGGCCGGCGGCGCAGCGCGCAGACGACGGCCGCCAGGAGCAGGATCGTGCCCGTCGAGTAGACGGCGAAGGCCATGTTGCCGAAGCCGTAGAACCTGCCGCCGGTCACGGGCTCGTAGCCGGCCACCGCGTTCACCTGCAGCCGCGAGCCCGTCACCACGTCGGCGAGGAGCGCGAGCGAGCTGATCCCGGCGACCACGGCGGGCGGCCCCAGCACGTGGCGGCGCCACGGCCCGGCGTACCCGAGCCCGGCCACCAGGAGGGCGAAGCCCAGGATCGTGCCGAGCAGGGCGGGCATCGGATGCGCGAACGCCCACCACGGCACGAGCTGCGCCAGGAAGATCGACACCGGGAGCGCGCCGCTGACCGTCGCGACGACCCGGGTGGTCGTCAGCATCCGCCGGTGACGCCTGATCACGAGCGCGGCCAGGCCGTAGAAGAGCAGTTGCGCGGCGACCAGCGTGATGAAGAACGGCTCCCTGACCTGTCTGAGCACCTGGCTCGCCAGGTCGGCGTCAGCCAGCGCGGAGGCCGCCTCGGCCACCCGCGGCGCCGCGCCGCCGCCCGACCACGCCCTGCCGACCGCGCCCTCGGGAGTGGGGAGGCCGAGCAGGTGGGTGACCGTCGTCGTGACGTCGGTGATCGTGACCAGCGCCCGCTGCCGGGTCGAGGCGGCGGTCAGCCACCCGTGCCCGTACGGCCCGCCGACGGCGATCGCGACGTGCAGGTGGGCGATGGAGCCCTCGCCGCGGCCGGGGGAGTCCGACAGCCCCGCCACGAGCACGGTCGAACCGGCGGGCACCTTGGCGAGCACCTCGGCGACGGTCCTGTCGGCCGCGCTCACGGCCGCCGGACGCGCCTGCCCGCGTCCGTCGGCGGCCGGGTCGTCGGCCTGGGCCCCGGTGATCTCCCCGGCCTCGGCGACCACGAGGGCGTACGGCGTGAGGTCGGGCAGCGCGGCGGGGGTCGCGGCGTAGGTCGCGACCCTGCCGGACCGGTCGGCGGCGGCCAGGGCGGCCCCCGGGCCGATGGCCGCGATCTTCCCCCCGGCGGCGGTCACGGCGTCGGCGAGGAGCCCGAGCCGGGCCTTGAAGGGGCCGGACTGCTGCACGGCGACCAGTTCGGACCAGTTCGGGATCGTCGCCGTGCCGCCGGCGGCGGTGACGGGCCGGGGAAGGGGCCCGCAGCCGGTGCCGGGCGCTCCCGCCCGCTGGCCCGCCGAGACCGTCAGCCAGCCGGCGGCCGGACAGGTCACCGGCAGGCCCTCGGGAGGGACCGTCCGCGTGGACAGCGACGCGCTGGAGCCGTGGGCGGCCAGCCCCCACAGCGCGGGGGTCCGCCGCGGGTCGAGGTCGTCCCAGCGGAGGCCGGGCACCCCGATCACCACGACCCGGCCCGTCACCGCGGCGGCCTGTGGTGCGGCCGACGCGGGAGCGGCGGGCAGGACGAGGGCCGCCACGACGAGCACCAGGATCGACGCGAGGAACCTCGCCGCGACTCGGGCCGCCGGGACCGGAGCCGGGGCTGATCCAGGTGGCACGGCGGCGCGCTCCCCCATGATCGATAACGGTGCGGACACGGTCCACGGTAGCCTGCCTGGTCATGACGACTGGCCGGATCGCCGGGGCCCGCCGGCCCGCCTGGGCGTGGGCGCTCGCCCTGGTGGCGCTGGCCGCCGCGGCGTCGCCGCTGATCGCCTACTGGCTGACCAACCCCGAGGACCAGCGTCTGGTGGACCTGGACGTCTACCGTACGGGCGGCTGGGCGCTGCTGCGGGGTCTGCCCGTCTACGACGTGATCACGCCGGCTCCCCAGCTCCTGCCGTTCACCTATCCGCCGGTGGCCGCGATGCTGGCGGTGCCGCTCGCCATGATGTCGTGGCCGGTCGCGCAGTGGGTGTGGACGGTCGCCCTCGTCGCCGTCCTCGCCGTGTCGGTCCGGCACGCCTTCCGGGCCTTCCTGGACGGCGCGCGCGGCGCCCTGGCCGCGCCGCTGCTGTTCGCCGTGCTGTGCGCCGCGTGCACCTATCTCATGCCGGTCAGAGACCAGTTCAGGTTCGGCCAGGTGGACCTGTTCCTCCTGGCGTTGTGCCTGCTCGACTGCGTGGCGCGCCGGCCGTGGTGGCCGCGCGGCATGCTGATCGGCCTCGCCACGGCGGTGAAGCTCACCCCCGGCGTGTTCCTCGTCTACCTGGCGATCACCGCCTTTCCCGCCCGGGAGGGAGACGAGGGACAGCGCCGCGCCCTGTTCATGGCGGTGTTCACGGCGGCCCTGCTCACGCTGCTGCCGTTCCTGGTGATCTTCGATGACGCCCGGGACTTCTGGTTCGGGGCGCTGCTCGACTCCGAGCGGCTGGGCGCGAACGCCGCCACCACCAACCAGTCGCTGCGCGGCATGCTGCTCAGGCTCTACCTGCCCGGCTGGCTGACCACGGTGCTCTGGCTCGCCGCCGTCGCCGGGATCGGCTGGTACGGCTTCCGCCGCGCCCGGCGCGCGTACCTGGACGGCGACGTGACGACCGCGGTGGCGCTCACCGGGCTCATGGCGGTGCTGCTGTCGCCGGTCGCCTGGATCCACCACATCGCCTGGGTCGTGGTCGTGCTCGCGGCCCTCGCGGGATCCGGCCGCGACCCGGCCCGGCTGCTGGTCGCGGCGGGCGTGTGGCTCTACTACGTGCTGCCCATCCCGTGGTGGGGAGTGACGCTCAAGGCGCTGGAGATCCCCGTGCTCAGCCCGGTCGCGGGAAAGATCGTGCAGAACGCGTTCGGGCTCGGCGCGATCGGCCTGGTCTGGCTCCTCGGCGCCTGGCTGCCCCGGCGGCGGGCCGCTGTCGCCGTTCCCGCTGCGTCCACTTGACCAATTCATTACGCTCGGTGTCGTGCTGGTTACCGTTGTGGAGTTGGCCGGTGTCCTCGCGGGAGCGACCGGCGTGGCCGTCGGCCTGATCGCGCTGCGCGCCGCCCGCCGTTCCGTGCGGGTGTGCCTGGACGCCCTGGACCGGCGGGCCGCCGTCGAGGGCCCGGTGGACAGCAGGGCGATCCGCGACGTGGCGCTGTACCGGTACGACGCGCTCGACGAGATGACCGGCAGGCTGTCGTTCTCGCTCGCGCTCATCAACGGCTTCGGCGACGGCGTCGTGCTGACGTCGATCAACGGACGCACCGAGACCCGCACGTACGCCCGTGCCGTACGCGGGGGGAAGGGGCTGCAGCCGCTGTCGCCGGAGGAGGAGCACGCGGTGCGGGCGGCCAGGCTCGGCATCGGGCCGGAGGTCGAGCCGCAACGCCTCCCCCGCTGAGCCGGGCGGAGGTCCACGGGCGAGAGCCGGCCGGCGCAGGAGTGTCTCCGCATGCCCGCCACACCTACCTGCGGATACCCTTGAGGACATGTCGAAGCTCGCGTACCTGGGGCCTCAGGGCACCTTCTGTGAGGCGGCCCTGCGGCTCCTGGCGCCGGATGCCGAGCGCCTGCCCTGCGCCAACGTCGGAGCCGCGCTCGACGCCGCCCGCGACGGCGAGGCGGACGGCGCGGTGGTCCCGCTGGAGAACTCGGTGGAGGGGGCGATCACGCAGACCCTCGACGAGCTGGCCGGGGGGAGGCCCCTCCACATCACGGGCGAGTGGCTGCTTCCGGTCGAGTTCTCCCTGCTGGTGCGGCCCGGCACCGAGCTGGCCCAGATCAAGCGGGTCATCACCCACCCGGCGGCGCACACCCAGTGCCGTGGGTTCGTCGAGCGCGAGATGCCCGGCGCCGTGGTGATCGCGGCCTCGTCGACGGCCGCCGCCGCGCAGGAGGTCGCCTCTCCCGGGTCTCCGTACGACGCGGCGATCAGCCCGGCCATCGCCGGGGAGTACTACGGGCTCGACGAGATCGCCTCGGACATCGGCGACCGCTCCGACACCGTCACCCGGTTCATCAAGGTGAACCGCCCCGGGCGGCTGCCCGAGCCCACCGGCGCCGACCGCACCTCGCTCGTGGCCTTCCTGCGCGACGACCACCCGGGCGCCCTGCTGGAGATGCTGAGCGAGTTCGCGGTGCGCGGGGTCAACCTGACCCGCATCGAGTCACGTCCCACCGGCGACGGCATCGGCCGCTACTTCTTCCACTTCGACTTCGAGGGGCACATCGCCGACGCCCGGGTCGGGGAGGCCGTCACCGGTCTCCACCGGCTCTGCGACGACCTGCGTTTCCTCGGCAGCTATCCGCGGGCCGACCGGGTTCCGACGCAGATCAAGGAGGGTACGACCGACGCGGACTTCGCCGAGGCCGCCGAATGGCTCGGAAAGATCCGCGCCGGTCTCGCTTGACGGGCGGGAGCCGCACCGGCTCCGGTAGCCTTTGAGCCGTGATTGACCTGCGAACCCTTCGTGAGGACCCTGACCGGCTCCGGGCGTCGCAGCGCGTCCGCGGCGAGGATGACTCGGTCGTGGAGACCCTGCTGTCGCTCGACGAGCGCCGCCGTGCCGCGCTCAACGCCTTCGAGTCGCTGCGCGCCGAGCAGAAGAGCATCGGCAAGTCGGTGTCCCGCGCGTCCGGAGACGAGCGCCAGGCGCTGCTCGACCGCGCGAAGGAACTGGCCGCGCAGGTGAAGTCGGCCGAGACCGAGGCCGCCGCGCTGGCGAGTGAGCTCGACGAGCTGCTCATGACCGTGCCGAACATCGTCGAGGAGGGCGCGCCCTCCGGCGGCGAGGACGACTACGTGGTGCTGGAGGAGGTCGGCGAGAAGCCGGTCTTCGACTTCGAGCCGCGCGACCACGTCGAGCTGGGCGAGCTGCTCGGCGCGATCGACACCGAGCGCGGGGCCAAGGTGTCCGGCGCCCGGTTCTTCTTCCTCAAGGGCGTCGGTGCGCGCCTCCAGCTCGGGCTGCTGAACATGGCGATCCAGCAGGCCGTCGAGGCCGGCTTCACGCCGATGATCACGCCCGTGCTGGTCAAGCCCGAGGCGATGGCCGGCACCGGCTTCCTCGGCGCCCACGCGAGCGAGGTCTACCGGCTGGAGGCCGACGACCTCTATCTGGTCGGCACCAGCGAGGTGCCGCTGGCCGCCTACCACTCCGACGAGATCCTCGACCGGGCGTCGCTGCCGATGCGGTACGCCGGCTGGTCGTCCTGCTTCCGCCGCGAGGCCGGGTCGTACGGCAAGGACACCCGGGGCATCATCCGCGTCCACCAGTTCGACAAGGTGGAGATGTTCTCCTACTGCCGTCCGGAGGACGCGCACGAGGAGCACCTGCGGCTCCTCGCGTGGGAGAAGGAGATGCTGGAGAAGGTCGAGATCCCTTACCGCGTGATCGACGTGGCGGGCGGCGACCTCGGCTCGTCGGCGGCCCGCAAGTACGACTGCGAGGGCTGGGTGCCCACGCAGGGCCGCTACCGCGAGCTCACCTCGACCTCCAACTGCACCGACTTCCAGGCCCGTCGCCTGAAGGTGCGCTACCGGGACGAGGACGGCAAGCCCCATCACGTGGCCACCCTCAACGGCACGCTCGCGACCACCCGCTGGATCGTGGCGATCCTGGAGAACCACCAGCAGGCCGACGGCTCGGTGGTCGTCCCCAAGGCGCTGCGGCCGTACGTGGGGCTCGACGTCCTGGAGCCGCTGTCCCGGTAGACCCGCGGCCCTGATCGAGGACCTCCGGCGTGGTGCCGCCCACCACGTCCGGAGGTCTTCGTGTCTCACGGGGCGGTCAGCGGGCGGGTTCCCTCGGCGGCGAATGCCTCGGTTGTCGGACAGAAGTGCAATCTGCACCTTTGACGGCAGGGCGTCAGATGTGATGTAAATCTCTCGGTTCGGACGGCATCCGAGTGCGGAGAAGGGCTCCGCGCATGAAACTTTCATACGCGGAGGCTCGCCGCGGGTCCGCTCCCCGCGCCCGCGGCCGTACACCCCCGGGCATGCAAAAGGCGGGGCTCGCCACAGCGAACCCCGCCTTCGTCAAGTCAGGTCAGATGCCCCGGACGTTCGACGCCTGCGGACCCTTCGGACCGGCGATGACCTCGAACTCGACCCGCTGGCCGTCCTCGAGGTTGCGGTAGCCGCTGCCCGTGATGGCGGAGAAGTGCACGAACACGTCGGGCTCGCCGCCGTCCGGTGCGATGAAGCCGAAGCCCTTCTCAGCGTTGAACCACTTGACGGTTCCCTGAGCCATTACTGCTCTCCCTAAGGAAGTGAATCTTGGGGACCACACCTCGTGGACCCCGGGTGTGTCGCACAGCTCCCCGGGTGGCTCATACAGTCAAACTGGTTTTCGCTACGGGAACAGCTAATACAACGCCTTCACATCTAACACTATGTAGCCCGTTGGTGTTCCACGTCCGGGGGAGATTTCTCGCCCCGGGTGTGGCCGATGGCATGGCACGGCACGTCTCGGTGCACACTGGAACCTGTCATGACCTGCCCCCGCCTCGTCGCCACGGACCTCGACGGCACCGCCCTGCGCACCGACGGAACGGTCTCTCCGCGTACCGCCGCCGCCTTCGCCCGGGTGGAGGAGTCCGGCGGCACCCTCGTCTTCGTGACCGGGCGGCCGCCCCGGTGGATGCACACCGTCGCGGGAGCCGTACGGCACCGCGGGCTCGCGATCTGCGCCAACGGCGCGCTCGTGTACGACCTGCACACCGAGGAGATCGTCGAGTCGCATCTGATCGCCCCCGACGTGCTCGAAGAGTGCGTCGCCCGGCTGCGGCGGCATGTGCCCGATCTCGCGTTCTCCGTCGAGTACGAGGGCGGCTTCGCGCACGAGTCCGACTACGCCCTGGGGCGCTGGGACGCCCGGGAGCTGTCCTATGGGCAGATGGTGGCCATCGCGGCGCTGACGTCCCGGCCGTGCGCCAAGCTGCTCGCGCAGCACCCCTCGATGGACCCCGACGAGTTGCACCGCGGCGTGCTGGAGATCGTTGGCGACCTCGTGACCCCGACCCACTCCAGCGGGCGGGCGCTGATCGAGATGAGCGCTTACGGCGTGACGAAGGCCACGGCGCTGGCCACGCTGGCCGAGGAGCGGGGGATCAAGCCCGCAGAGGTGGTCGCCTTCGGCGACATGCCGAACGACCTGCCGATGCTGACCTGGGCCGGCACGTCGTACGCGGTGGCGAACGCCCACCCCGACGTGCTGGCCGCCGTCGATCACGTGACGGCGGCCAACAACGACGACGGTGTGGCGGTCGTGCTGGAGACTCTGTTCTGAGTCGGCGAGTACTGCGGGGGCGTCAGAGGTAGGGCCCGCCCGCGCGGTGGCCCTGGTCGTCCTGCGCGGCCTGGCTCATGCCGCCGGGGAGTGCGCGGCGCATCTGCTCCAGCTGCGCCCGGGCGGCCATCTGCTGGGCGAACAGCGTGGTCTGGATGCCGTGGAACAGGCCCTCCAGCCAGCCGACGAGCTGGGCGTGCGCGACTCTCAGCTCCGCGTCGCTCGGGGGTGTCTCGCTCTCGTCGCTGAACGGCAGGGACAGCCGTTCCAGCTCCTCCACGAGTTCGGGGGCCAGGCCCTCCTCGAGCTCCTTGATGGAGCTCTGGTGGATGTCCTTGAGCCGCTTGCGGCTGGCGTCGTCGAGGGGAGCCGCCCGCACCTCCTCCAACAGCTGACGGATCATGCTGCCGATCCGCATCACCTTGGCGGGCTGCTCCACCAGGTCGGCGACGGACCGCTCCTCGTGCTCGCCCTTACCGTTGCCGCCGGAGACCGAAAGGCCCTGCGGCCCCACGACCACGATCTGCGGCGTGCTCTCGTCTGCGTTCATCGATCGCTTACCACTCCTGATTGGCTTCGCTGGTGCACACCGTGCTCACCCGATCCAACCTAACTCACCTGACCAGCAGGAGCTTTCCGATGTGCTCACCCTCTTCGAGCATCCGGTGGGCGCGGGCGGCCTGGTCGAGGGGGATCCGGTCGTGCACCACGGGCCGTACGGCTCCGGCGGTGACGAGCGGCCAGACGTTGTCCACCACGCCCCGGCAGATCACGCCCTTGTCGTCGACCGGGCGGTTGCGCAGCCCGGTCGCGTGGATCGCCGCCCGCTTGGCCAGCAGTGTGCCGAGGTCGAGCTCGCCCTTCGCGCCGCCCTGCATCCCGATGACGACCAGGCGGCCGCCGGCGGCGAGGGCGCGCAGGTTCCCGGGCAGATACTTCGCGCCGATGATGTCGAGGATGACGTCGGCCCGGCCCTCGAACCGCTCGGCGAAGTCCTCATCGCGGTAGTTCACGCCCTCGTCCGCGCCGAGCTCGCGGCAGCGCGCGAGCTTGTCCGCGGATCCGGCCGTCACGAGCACGCGGGAGCCGAACGCCTTGGCGAGCTGGACGGCCATGGTGCCGATGCCGCTCGCACCCCCGTGCACGAGCAGGGTCTCGCCCTTGCGCAGGCGGGCGGTCATGAAGACGTTCGACCACACCGTGCAGGCGACCTCGGGGAGACCGGCGGCCTCGTCCAGCGCGATTCCCTCCGGCACCGGCATCACCTGCTGCCAGGGGACCGCCACCCGTTCGGCGTACCCGCCGCCGGCCAGCAGGGCGCAGACCCGGTCGCCCGGCGCGAGACGCGGGACGTTCTCGCCGACTTCGACGATCGTCCCGGAGCACTCGAGCCCGGGGATCTCGGAGGCTCCGGGCGGCGGCGGGTAGAAGCCGCGGCGCTGGAGCAGGTCCGCTCGATTGACGGCCGAGGCGGCGACCTCGATGACGACCTCACCTGCGCCGGGACGCGGGTCGGGCACTTCCTGCCAGGCCAAAACCTCAGGTCCGCCGGGTTCGGAAATCACGATCGCACGCATGTGACCTAAAGTAGCGTGGCGGAGAACTCGGCGGTTGCCCGCATTCACCGTATTACGTGGCGCTAATCTGCAATGTGTTTGCTACCCCATTAGCCCAGCCCGAGGGGGTACACGGTGGCGAGACATGATCGTGAGGATCCGCATTCTCTCGAGGACCAGCTGGCATGGCTTGACGCGATCAAGGAAATGCCCGACGAGGTGGAGATAGCGGTCAGCGCGGTCACCTCCGCCACGCTCGCCTCTCCACCGCCGCCACCGGCCGCCGAGCCCGAGCCCGCCTCGCCGTACCCCGCCGACCCCTGGAGCCTCGTCCCCTCCGAGCCCGCGTCCGGCGGGCTGCTCCGCGGCGCCGCCGACAGCGCCACCGGCTCCGCGTACGGCGCCCCGCCGCAGGAGGACGCGCAGACTTCGGAGGCGTCGTCCACCGGTCCCGTCCGCGATCCCCTCTTCGGCGCCAGCTATTCCGAGAGTTTTGGGTATGAAAGTGGCGGAAAGTCCGGATTTGGGTCTGGGTATGGCGCCGACTCGGCCTATGGCGAGACGAACTTCGGCGACACGACGAATGTGAGTGACACGGCGGCCTTCGGGGATACGACGGCCTTCGTGACCAGGCCCGAGCCCTCGCCCTCCGAGGAGCGTGAGGACGCGCCGCCTGCCGAGTCGCCTACCGCGAGCACCGCGTTCGGCACACCGCCGGAGACGAGGGGTGAGGAGTCCGCCACGTCGACCGGGCCGGTGAGCGCCCCGTCGTTCGGTTCGCCTTTCGGTTCGTCCTTCGGGGCGGCCTCCGAGCCGGCTTTCGGGCCGGCATCGGAGTCGCCCTTCGGCGGGTCTTCCGGCGCCTCTTCCGGCGCGGGCTCGGAGTCCCCGGAGGGGGCCTCGGACGCGACGCCGCAGACGCCGGGCGACGACCAGGAACCGGCGGAGGACGACGGCCGCCCCACCCCGCTCAGCGATCCCTCGCCCTTCACCACCCCTCTGTTCGGCGAACAGTCCTTCGGCGGCGGGGCCTTCGCCGGCTCCCCGGCGGACACCGACGCCTACAAGAACGTCGGCGCGTTCTCCGGCGGCGAGCCGGCCAAGCCCTTCGCCTCCCCGGCGTCCGGCACGTTGTCGCCGGGGAAGGAGCCGCTGCGGGGCTGGCTGGAACCCGCCGTGCCGGTGCCGGCCGCCCAGCAGGACCCCGCCGGCCCCGCCGAGCCGGAGGAGCCGCCCGCGCCCCCGGAGACCCCGTCTCCGTTCGCCGCCGCCCCACGGGCCGAGGCCGTGCCGGACTTCACGGACGACCGCTTCACCGGCTCGCTGCGGGAGGACTTGGCCGCCGAGGAGCGAAAGCCGTACGAGCCGGGTCCGGTCGCGGCACCGGCAGCGGCGCCCCTGCCTGCGCCTGCACCTACTCCCGCGCCCGAGCGTGCCCCGGCGCCTCAACCCGCGCCAGAGCGGGCTTCGGCGCCGAGCCCCGCACCGGACCAGGCGCCCGCCGTGGAACGGGACGCGGTGGCGGAGCGGGAGGCGTACCAGCCCCCGCGCCGGCCGGCTCCCCCCGTCTCCGCCTTCAGCTCGCCCGCGCGTACGACGGGGAGGTCGGCAGGCTCGAAGCCGACCGCCGACAGCCTCGACCCGGTCACCCTGCTGAGGGGGCGGCGGAACGCTCCCGCGACGGGCTGGCGGCGGCTGGTCTACAAGGCGTCCGCCGGGCTGATCAAGCCGGGTGAGGCCCCGGAGGTGCGGCGGCGTCGCGAACTCGTGCAGCGCGCCCGCACGCCCGTCGCCACCGGCCACCACCGGGTCGCCGTGCTCAGCCTCAAGGGCGGGGTGGGCAAGACCACGACGACCGTCGGACTCGGCGCCACGCTCGCTCAGGTGCGCGGCGACCGTGTCATCGCGGTCGACGCCAACCCCGACCGTGGAACGCTCTCCGACAAGGTCGAGCTGGAGACCGCGGCCACCGTACGCGACCTGCTGAACGAGCGCGCGCAGATCAAGCGGTACGTGGACATCCGGGCCTTCACCTCGCAGACGCCCTCGCGGCTGGAGATCCTGGCGTCGGACCGTGACCCGTCGGTGTCGGAGGCGTTCAGCGCCAAGGACTACCACGCGGTGGCGAACGTGCTGGAGAACTTCTACTCCATCTGCATCACCGACTGCGGCACCGGTCTCCTGCACTCCGCCATGTCGGGTGTGCTCGGCATGGCCGACCAGATCGTGCTGGTCAGCTCGCCGTCCGTGGACGGCGCCCGGGCGGCCTCGGCCACGCTGGACTGGCTGGAGGCGCACCACTACGGCGACCTCGTCCGGGCCGCCACCGTGGTGCTGTGCAGCGTACGGCCCCGGTCGAAGTCCACCGTGGACCTCGACAAGCTGGAGGCGCACTTCGCCGCCCGCTGCCGCACCGTGGTCCGCGTGCCGTACGACGCCCATTTGGAGGAGGGCGCGGAGATCGACCTGGACCGCCTCCAGCAGGCAACCCGGGACGCCTACCTCCGCCTGGCCGCCTCAGTGGGCGACGGCTTCGCCGGACCGCACGCACTGGCCGAGCCCAGGTTCTCGGAGATCCCGGACCACCTGTAGGAGAGGATGATCTCTTTCGCGGTCGCGGTCACGAGCCGGAGAGTGAGAGACTAGGCTGCTGCGTGGCGCTCCAGCATGGGGCGCCGGGGAGAGCTCGCCTAGTGGACGATGGCGGCGGTCTTGAAAACCGCTAGGCCGGGTGACCGGTCTCGTGGGTTCGAATCCCACGCTCTCCGCTCAACCAGCCAAAACGGCGTCTGGCCTGCGGGTTCACCCCGGTCGGACGCCGTTGATCGTTTCTGATATACGCCGATCGGCTGAGGGAACCGTCCCGGAGCCGCCGGGATCCGGCAGGGCAGGCCGGTGACGGTCCGGCCTGCCCGTGTCGCCCTGTAGGGCGGATTCAGTCGGCGGGCGAGTGCTCCCTGACGTAGCGGATCAGGCCGACGACGTCGTCGGGGACGAGGCGGCCGATCGCGCCGCTGGAGTAGACGCTGACGACGACCCGGCCGTCGGGGTCGAGCACGAAGCCGGTCGACTGGACATACCTGGGATCGTCGTTGACGAAAGCGCCGGTCGCGCGGGCCAGCAGGTCGGGGTCGGCGCTGTGGCCGACCGGGAAGTCCAGCCGGAGTGTGGCGGCCAGTTCCCCCGTCGTGGCCTCGTCGTCGACCGACAGGGCCACCACCTTGGCTTCCACGCCGCTGAGGGTGTCCAGTGAGCGCTGGAAGGCGCGCAACTGCGCCTTGCAGTAGGGGCACCACGAACCCCGATAGAAGAGCACGACGCCGAAGTGCCCGGCCAGCGCGTCGGGCAGGTGCAGGGTCTCCCCGCCGGGAAGGGTCACGGCCAGGTCAGGAAAGCGGTCGCCGGGGTGAAGCAGTGTCATGTCGATGTCCCTGTCGTCTCGGAAATCGGGTTTGTCACTGTCTTCGCGTCACCGCCGGCCGAGGTCTTACCTCCCGGGGGGTCAAATACCATCGGACGTATGGCGGCCGATCCCGGTCTCGGGGAGAACCAGGCCATCCTCGCCTCTGCCGACGCGGAGTCGGCCGAGTGGCTGCGTACGCTCGGCGGCGCCGGAGCGGAGCGGGAGGCGGCCCTGGAACGGCTGCACGCGATCCTGCTACGCGTGGCGGGCAACGAGGTGCGCAGACGCGCCCCGCGACTGCGCCTGTCCGGGCCCGAGTTGGACGACGTGGCTCACCAGGCCGCCGCCGACGCCCTGCTGGCCGTCACCGCGAAGCTCGGTCAGTTCCGCGGTGAGAGCCGGTTCACCACCTGGGTCTACAAGTTCGCCGTCCTGGAGGTGTCGGCCAAGCTCGGCCGCCACTTCTGGCGTGACCCGGGGGTGCCGCTGGAGGGTGAGGACTGGGAGCGCCTGCCCGACCGGTTCGGGTTCGACCCGGCGGAACGCCTCGAGCGGCACGATCTGCTCGTCGCGCTGCGCCGGGCCGTCGACGAGGAACTCACCGAACGGCAGCGCCGGATCTTCGTCGC
This sequence comes from Microbispora sp. NPDC046973, assembly GCF_040644495.1. Classification (NCBI taxonomy): domain Bacteria; kingdom Bacillati; phylum Actinomycetota; class Actinomycetes; order Streptosporangiales; family Streptosporangiaceae; genus Microbispora; species Microbispora sp. NPDC046973. The sequence continues at coordinate 120,245 of NZ_JBEYWQ010000001.1, forward strand.
GATCGTGCTGAACGGCGTCCCGTCGGACGCTCTGGCCGTCGAGCTGGGCACGAACCGCAACGCCGTCTACAAGGCGATGTTCGACGCCAGGCGGAAGCTGCGCGCCGCGCTCGTCGCGCGAGGCTATCTGGACATCGGCACTTCGAGGCGGTCATGAACGGCTGGGATGAGCTCGACCGGTTCCTGAGCACCGACCCGCGCGACGTGGGCTGCGACAAGGCGATGGACCTGCTCCACGTGTACGTCGAACTCGTGACGCGGCACCCGGAGGCCGCACGGCGGCGATATCCGGGGATCGCCGCTCACCTGCGCGCCTGCGGTCCCTGCAACGAGGATTTCGAGGGCCTGCTGGCCGCGGTGTCCGGCACCTCCGGCTAGCGCGACGCGTGGAGGCAGAGGTCGACCACGGCGGCGGCATCCGCGGCTGTCGGTGCAGGCGTTCCCCTCTCCCGGGCCCGGCCACCTCGACGCGGCGCTCGACCGCATCGGCCGATGGCACGAACGCACCACCCGGCCCGTCCTGATCGCCGACACCGGCAACCGGTGCCCGACGACGATGAGCCCGGGCCGTACGGGCTCCTGCCGGGTCCAGCGCGAGCCGCGGGCGTCTATCCACGCCGGCGCTTGGCCCGCAGCCGCACGGCGATCGCGGCGAGCGCCGTCACGAGCGCGACCAGGCCCAGGACGACGAGCAGGTTGCGCCCGTAGTCCAGCGGCAGGAGTGAGGGGTTGTCGGCCCGGCGGCCGAAACCCGTGACCATCGGCAGGGCGAGGAGGGACAGCACGGCCGCGACGGTCAGCCCGGCCCGCACCGGCGACGGCGCGCGCATCCTCCCGACGGCCACGCCCGTGAGCAGGACGAGCGGCACGAGCACCCCGTCGTGCGCCACGATCAGGCCGCCGAACCACAGGGCCCAGCCGAGCGGGTCGGTGAGGCGGGCGTCCACGACCAGGCCGGCGAGTCCGGTGACGATCAGGCCGCCGCCGAGTCCGTAGCCCAGCAGGCGCGGTGCGTTCACGCCGCCACCACCTTCGACACCCACTTGGTCTGGAGCACACCCGGCCGGTTCGGCGCGATCAGCCGTACGGGGAAACCGTGGTCGGGTGCGAGCGGCGCGCCGCCGATCCGCAGCGCCAGCAGCGTGAGCGGGTCGTTCCAGTGCGGCGGCCGCACCTCGCTCGACCGGTATCCCCCGCCCCTCTCCAGCGACTCGACCGTGAGTACGGCGTCCGGGGCGATGCCGGCCAGGGCGGCGAGATCACGCAGCCGGATGCCCGACCACTCGGCCTCGGCGCTCCAGCCCTCCACGCAGGCGATCGGCAACCGTACGGTGTGCTGGGGGAGCCGCAGCAGGTCGGCGTACGCCAGGGACAGCGGCGCGCGCACCGCGCCGGTCACGGTGAGCCGATATCCCGGATCGTGGATCACGGCGGTCACTCCCGCCGCCGCGGCGGACTTGTTGACCGGGAGGCCCTGCGGGCCGGTATGCGGGTCGCGTGGCGCCAGCAGGGCGAGCCCGGAAAGCGGCGCGTACGTCTCGCCCACCGTGAACAGGACGGTGAGGCCCGACGCGGCGGCCACGGTGCCGAGGAAGCGACGCCGCGCCGTCACCGCCTCCTGGGGTTCGACCTGCTCCCGTGTCCACAGCTGCCTGCGCACCTTCGCCCATTCGTTGACGACATGAATGATCAGTGCCCCGTACAGAAGATACGCCGTCCAGTAATGCGCGACCGGGAAAGAGAACGGCCACAGGTAAACGTACGAGACATTGAGCAGGCCGGTTATCGACTGGAACAGCGAAGCACCGACGAGAACGAGCACCAGGGCGCGTTCCACGGCGTGGGAGAGCGATCGGAAGGGCGGCCACTGCCACAGCTTCGGATAAACGGTCCAGAGCTTCGCGAGAAGCAGCGGAATCGTCGCCAGCCCGCCGATGACGTGGAGTCCCTGCGTGACCCGATAAAGCCCGACCGGCCGGGACGGCCACGCCAGGCGGCCGGGTGGATGCTGCGTGAAGTGGCTGAACAGGCCGGTGGCGAAGGCCACGGTGAAGCTGATCCCGAGCCACAGCCCGAGCCGGGCGGCAACGCGCTCGGAGTGCAGCACGCTGCCGAAACGGCCGGGCACACCTCGCAGAAGCGTTTCGACCCGTTCCCGCATGACAGAATCACGCACCATCGTCCGGCCTCTTTTCACGGCACGACGGCGAATCGCGATCCGCGCCGGAAAGGACATTCGGAAGCACAGTCGCGACCGTACCGCCGCCCGGCCCCGCGAATGCTTACGTATCCATGACGGGCCGGGAGACCGGCCGGCGCCGGTCCACCTCTTGGACGAGGACAACCCGCCGCACGTTATATGGCATTGTGCGGCGAACGGGGCCGCACTCGTGGAGTGCGGCCCCGTGCCTGTGTGCCGGTACGGTCAGTTGCGACCCGCGCCCGGGCCGGAGCGGTGCGGAGCGCCCGCGGCGAGCGCCAGGTCCTGCTGGAGCACGTAGTACTGCGACTTGGGCTGCAGGTTCCCGTCATACAGCAGGGCGGCGCCCTCCTGCGGGTCGTCGAACCAGCCGGGGATCCAGGAGTACGTGTCGCCGAATCCCCACGGGGTGAACGAGATGCACTCGCGCACCGCCAGGCAGGCCTGCAGGGCGCGGGACCAGTAGCTCTCCTGGGCGTACGAGGCCAGCGGGCTGGTCGGGGTGTTCACGTTCGGCGCGGCCTGCGTGAACGTGCGGACGTCCACCTCGGTCTCGGCCACCTTGAGGCCGAGATCCGCGAAGCGCTGCAGGTTGTTCTGCAGGTCGGGGAAGCCGTACTGGGTGTCCAGGTGGCCCTGGAAGCCGACGCCGTCGATGGGCACACGCTGCGCCTTCAGCGACCGTACGAGGTCGTACACGGCGTTGCTCTTCGCCCCGGTGAACTCGAGGTTGTAGTCGTTGTAGAACAGCAGGGCCTTGGGGTCGGCCTCGCGGGCCCAGCGGAAGGCGTCGGCGATGTAGCCGAGGCCGCCCCACGCCTTGTACCAGATGGTCTGGCGGGGCTTCCCGTCGTCGTCGAACGCCTCGTTGACCACGTCCCACTGCCAGATGTCGCCCCTGAAGTGCTTCACCTGGTCCTGGATGTGCTTCTTGAGCAGGGCCTTCAGCTCGTCGTTGGACAGGGTGGTCGTGTAGCCGTCGGAGGAGAGCCAGGTGGGCAGCTGGCTGTGCCACACCAGCGTGTGGCCGCGGACCAGCTGCTTGTTCTGCTTCGCGAAGGCCACCAGCCGGTCGGCGGCGGCCCAGTCGTACGTGCCGCGGGTGGGCTCCACCAGCTGCCACTTCATCACGTTCTCGGGAGTGACGCTGGAGAACTGCTCGGCCGTGATCCGGGTGTAGTCGGCGTTGCTGCCGAGTTCGTCCGTGTTCACGGCGGTGCCGATGCGCAGACCGACCCGGTCGCCGAGGGCGCGCAGCGAGTCCGCGGGGTACTTGACGGCCTGGGACTGTGCGGGGGCGGCGCCGGGTTCGGCCGAGGCCGAGCCGGTGAGAGCCACCCCGCCCAGCAGGACCGTGGCGCTCAGGAGGCCGATGGACAGTGCGGGACGAAGCAAAGGAACTCCTCGGGTTGAAAGGGGGATTTCGTGAGGTGGTGCGTTCAGGTCAGCCCCGGCGGGCGGGCAGCGACAGGTGCCATCCCTCCGACCGAAGCGCGGGGATGACCGTGTCGACGGCGTCGACGGTCTGACTCCGGTCCCCGCCGCCGTCGTGCATCAGGACCACCGCGCCCGGCGTGATCCCTTCTCGCAGGCGGCGGATCAGCTCGGCGGTGCCCGGCGGCTCCCAGTCGCCGATGGCCAGACGCCAGCCCAGCGCCTGCATGCCGAGATCGGCGGCGACGGTCGGCGTCTGCCCCCAACTGCCGTACGGGGCTCGGAAGTACGGGATGTGCGCCCCCGGCGCCGCCGCCCGGATGGCGGCGCTCGTCTCCAGCAGATCGGCGCGGATCCGCTCCGCCGGCCAGGTCGCCATGTCGTCGTGGCGCATGCCGTGATTGCACAGGGTGTGCCCGTCGGCGACGATCTGCCGGACGACCTCCGGGTGCTGCCGCACGTGATCGCCCCAGAGGCAGAAGACCGCCTTCACGTGGTGCTCCCGCAGCACGCCGAGCAGGCGCAGCGTATCGGGCGGATTCGGGCCGTCGTCGAAGGTGAAGCCGACCGACTGCCCCCCGCTGCGGGTCGAGTCGACGACCGTGGGGGTCGGGTTGTCCGCCAGGGCTGGACGGGCCATGCCCAGCAGCAGACCTATCGCGGCCAGCGGAACGGCGAGAAGACGTGGCCTGCGTGGGCGCCGGCTCCGGTTGACCACGATGACTCCATCTTCGACGAGAACGTCCGAAAGTTTCTGTGGCGTTACGAAAGTAATGCAGACCATAGGAACGTGTGTGATGTACGTCAAGAGGTCAAAACCACCCGTAAGTTCGCGCGAGGTGCGGCTGCTGGGATGCCGGACGCGGGAGCCGGCCCTCCTGCTGTCGAAAATCGAGCGCAAGCCCGTCCGAAACTTTTCGGCCTCTCCCTCCTCGCCGGGCAGGGAGGCGATCGTGCGAGGCGGCCTTTGGCGGGACCGCTGCGGCGTCCTGGCCGGGAAGGTGGAAGAGGCCCGGGAGGCCGGCGAGCGCCTCGAGGCCCACGTCCGTTGGCACCAGGGCGCGGGCGCCGCCCTGCTCGCGCCGGGGGCACGTGGTGATCCTCTTGGTCACCCCAGTGGCAGCCGAGCCTCAGGCTCACCGCAGGTGGTGAATCGTCCGTCGGTGAAAACCAAGTGACATTTCGGGTTACTTGCCGGGATGCTGGCTGCGGACGACGAGTTTTGTCGGTGGCGCCTGTCAGGCTCTCTATGACCGCAACTTCTTGGAGACCCGAGCTGGGGCCGGCATATGGCCTCGTCTTGTCCCGCCAACCCTGATCGAGGTGCCGTGTCCATCGCCCAGTCCGATACACCCGTGAAAACCGCGACGGCCGTCTCCCGCGGCACCCCGGCCGTGATCCGGCTGCTCGTGCTCGCCACGTTCGTGGTCGTCCTCAACGAGACGATCATGATCAACGCGATCCCCCGGCTGATGGACGCCATGCACATCACCGAGCAGACCGCGCAGTGGCTCTCGACCGCCTTCATGCTGACCATGGCCGCTGTCATCCCGATCACCGGATGGTTCCTACAGCGGGTGTCCACCCGTCGCGCGTACGCCACCGCGATGGGTTTGTTCCTGCTCGGCACGACGTTGGCCGCCGTCGCGCCGTCGTTCGAGGTGCTGCTGGGCGCCCGGATCATCCAGGCGTCCGGGACGGCCGTGATGATGCCGCTGCTGATGACCACGTTGATGCAGGTGGTGCCGGAGTCGGACCGGGGCCGCGTGATGGGCAACGTCAGCCTGGCCATCTCGGTCGCGCCCGCGATGGGCCCGGCGGTCTCGGGGTTGATCCTCCAATTCGGGTCCTGGCGGCTGCTGTTCGCCGTGGTGCTCCCCATAGCCGGGGTTATCACGTGGCGCGGCCTGAAGCAGCTCAAGAACGTCGGAGATCCCCAGACCGGCGCCATCGACTGGCTGAGCGTGGTGACCGCTGCCGCCGGCTTCGGCGGCCTGGTCTACGGGCTCAGCCGGTTCGAGGGCGGTGACGTCCGCGTCGCCGCCGCGATCGTCGCAGCGGGCCTGGTCGCCATCGCCGTCTTCGTCGTCCGCCAGTTGTCGTTGCAGAAGCGCGGGGTGCCGCTGATGGACCTGCGCACGCTGCGCCACCGCACCTACACGATCGCGCTGATCCTGATGTCGGTGGCCTTCATGGCGATGCTCGGTTCGATGATTCTGCTGCCGCTGTACCTGCAGAACATCCGTGAGCTCAGCCCTCTGGAGACCGGACTCCTCGTGATGCCGGGCGGCCTCGCGATGGGGCTGCTCGGCCCGGTCGTCGGTCGCCTGTTCGACCGTTTCGGCGGCCGGGTTCTGGTCGTTCCCGGCGCGATAGGGATCACGCTCGCGCTCGCCGGCTTCACGCAGGTCACGATGACCATGCCGTACTGGCAGCTCCTGGGTCTGCACGCGTTGCTGATGGTGAGTCTGGCCGCGGCCTTCACCCCCGTGTTCACCCTCGGGCTCGGAGCGGTTCCTCCGCCGCTCTACTCCCACGGCAGCTCGATCCTGAGCACGCTGCAGCAGGTGGCCGCGGCCTTCGGCACCGCGCTCGTGATCACTGTCATGAGCGCGCGAGCCGATGCCCTGAGATCCGCGGGAACCGCGGAGGTGCTCGCCAACCTCGAGGGCATGCGGCTGGCCTTCATCATCGGCGCGGTGCTGTCTTTGGCCGTGGTCGTCACCGCCGTGCTCCTGCCGGCCCGCGCGGCCGGCGTCGCCGAGATCGAGGAACCCGGCCGGTGAAAGGGGCGTGACGGCCGCCCGTCTCCGTCTCGTGTCACCCTCGGTGTTCACGCTGCCGTCCCCTCGGCCTGGGCCGGTGTGGGTTCGCGCAGCGTGCGTGACAGCAGCGTGCGTGACAACAGTCGCCGGGCAGCCGGGCCGTCGGCGGACCGCGTCTCTGCGCGTCCGGCTCCGGCAGGGTCAACCGCCGGGTCGTCGCCGGCCCCGGCGGATCGGCGGTGGCGGGCTACGAGAAGCTCACTGCGCCGACCTGCGAGACAACCGGTGGGAGAGGCACTTCGCCGCGGTCGGTTCTCGCGCTGTCACCTGACCAGGAATTCCGGCCACAATATAACGTGACGAAACAGTCGTGAATACGCCGAACGGATGAAACGACATTAGGTCTCTGGCCAGATTCCCGTATTGACATTGTTTGTCCATAATTGGCGCTCCATGGTGTCACCCCACAATGGAGGCCGTGTGCGAGCGCGAGCGCGATTAAGCGTCGTCGTCTCATCCCTCATCGCCGCCCTGCTTCCCCTCTCGCCGGTCGCCGCGGGCGCCGCCGAGCAGGGCGGAGGCGGGCCCACCCCATCCGTCACCTGGACGCCCTGTGCCGACGACCCCACGGCCGACTGCGGGACGCTGGCCGTGCCGATCGACTGGGCCCGGCCCCGCGGCGCGACCATCGACCTCGCGCTCGTCCGGCGCAAGGCGACCGACCCGGCGGCCAGGGTGGGGTCGCTCGTCATCAATCCGGGCGGCCCCGGCGGATCGGGCGTGGCGTACGGGCACTGTGGGCCGGCCTGATCGCCCGCGCCGACCGGGGCGAACTGCCGTTCCCCGGGGACCCGTCGGTCTCCCTCAACCGGATCTCCCTGCTGTCCCTGGTCTTCGGCGCCTTCTACGGGCCGGCCTGGTCGCAACTCGCGGATGTGCTCGTCGCGCTGGACAGCGGCGGCCGGCCCTCCGTGTCGCTGCCGGCCGAGCCGCGCCGGCAGGAGGACGAGGTGGTCGGGGACTGCACGACGGGGGCGTTCGACCGCTACCTGGTCGCGCGCACGCTCCCGGCCCGGGGCACCCGCTGCCCGGCGGTGCCGCCCGCCGAGGTCACGCTGCGTAGTGCCCCGTGGCCCGTGCCGTCCGGACCCATGCCCGGCCTACCCGGCTGGCGATTCCGGTCCTGACCGACGACACCGTCCCGGGCGCGGACCGTACGGCCCGCGCCGCCTGGGCCACGCGCAGCAGGGCTTGATTTGCCAGACACGACCTAGACTCGGTGAGGTGACGTTCGATCTTCACGGGCGGACGAGGCGGCTGGAGCTGGCCGACCAGGGCCTGCGGTCTTTCGAGGCCGTCGTGCTGGAGGCCACGCCGGACGGGATCGTCCTGGACCGATCGGCCTTCTACCCGGGCGGCGGAGGCCAGCCGCCGGACCAGGGCGTGCTGCTGTGGCAGGGCGTCGAGACCCGCATCGAGGGCGTGCGCAAGGGAGACGATCTCTATCTCGTCCCGGCCGCGGACGACCCGATCCCGCCGGCCGGCACGGTCGTGCGGGCGGCGGTCGCCGACGAGCGGCGCTCCGCGCTCATGCGCACCCACTCGGGCCTGCACGTGCTGTGCGGTGTCGTGTTCCGCGACTACGGGGCCCTGGTCACCGGCGGCAACATGGAGCCGATGACCGCGCGGATGGACTTCAACCTCCCCGAGGTGCCGCCCGGCTTCAAGGAGGCGGTCGAGGAGGCGTGCAACGCCGAGATCGCCGCCGACCGCCGGATCGACGTGCGGGTGCTGCCTCGTGCGGAGGCCTTCGCGATCCCCGACATCATCCGCACCGCGACGAACCTGGTGCCGGAGGACATCCCCGAGGTGCGGATCATCGACATCGTGGGCCTGGACACCCAGGCCGACGGGGGGACGCATGTCGCCTCGACCAAGCAGATCGGCAGGATCAAGGTCGCCAAGATCGAGAGCAAGGGCCGCGGGTTCCGCCGCCTCCGCATCGCGATCTCCGACTGACCGCGCCGAAGCTCGGCGGGGCGGTCAGAAGTCGATCCGCACGACGGCTCGCCTGAGGGTCGGCCTGCTCACCTCGGTGAACCCCGCGTCGAGGAAGACGTCGCGGCTGCCGACGTGGAGCTCGCCCCAGGTGATGTCGACGCCCGGCCGGGTGATCATCGGGTACGCCTCCAGGGCCCGGGCTCCCCGCTCGCGTGCGAAGTCGATCGTGGCGCGTGCGAGCGCGTACGTCACCCCACGCCGGCGAAAGCCCTTGCGGGTGACGAAGCAGGTCACGGCCCAGACCCCGTCGTCGGTCTCGTCCTCCTGCCGCCCGGTCCAGGGGACGCGGGTGCGCGTCAGCTGGGGGTAGGCCGTCCGGGGCTCGACCGCACACCACCCGACCGGCTCATCGTCCAGGTAGGCCACGAGACCGCTGGTCGACCGGGCTCCAGGGGTTCCGCAGCCGGTCTGCTCGCGCAGCCGCGCAGCACGCTCGGCGTCGGAGACCGAGCGCCACTGATAGGTGAAGATCTTGTAGCGCTGGCAATGGCAGTCGGTCGTGCCGAAGATCGCCTGCAGGTCGCCCCACGACGCCCGGTTGGCGGGGACGACGACGAGCCGATCGGCGGGAATGGGCTCGGTGTCGTCTTGCCTCATTCCGCCGGCTGGTCCTCTCCGACCAGGCCGTCGACGGACTCGCGGATGAGGTCGGCGTGCCCGACGTGGCGGGCGTACTCCTCGATCATGTCGATCAGTAGGCGGCGGAGGCTGGGCGACTCCCCGCGGGAGCCGGTGTACGCCGCGAGCCGCCCGAGGCCGCCCTCGGCCAGCGCCTGCCGTACGCCGGCCCGGGAGCGGGCCACCGCGTCCTGCCACAACGTCGTCAACCGCTCGGGAGTGTCGTCGGCGGCCGTGCGCCACTCCCAGTCGGGGTCGGCGTCGAAGTCCACCGTGTCCCACGGCGGCGCAGGCGGTCGCCCGAACAGCTTCTGGGAGAACATGTCGTCCTCCACCAGGGCCATGTGCTTGAGCAGCCCTCCCAGCGTCATGGACGAGGCGGCGGTGGTCGCCCGCAGTCCGGCCGCGTCGAGCCCGCCGCACTTCCACGCGAAGATCCGGCGCTGGCGGTCCAGGGAGCCCAGCAAGGTGTCGATCTCGTCGCCCGCGACCGGCGGCTCATGAAGGATGTTTTCGGTCATGGGGGACAGGCTACGGTGCATTTCGGACGATCCACTTCCGGAATGTGACGGGTTGCCGAATGACGCACGACCAGAGCCCGACCGCGCGGGCGCTCCTGCTCCTCGAACTGGTCCAGAGCAGCCCCGGCATCACGGCGGAACGGCTGGCGGGCCGGCTCGGCGTCTCCGAGCGGGCCGCCCGGCGATACGTCGGCATCCTGCGTGAGGCCGGCATCCCGATCGAGTCGGAACGCGGCCCCTACGGGGGATACCGCGTCGGCCGTGGGCTCCGGCTGCCTCCCCTGATGTTCACGCAGGCCGAGGCGCTCGGGCTGGTCATGGCCGTGCTGGACGGCCGCCATGACTCGGCGGACCCGGCCGATTCCGTGGGCGGCGCGCTCGGCAAGATCCTGCGGGTGCTTCCCGAGGAGGTCGCCGGGCCGGCCGCGGCGGTGCGGAGCCTGAGCACGAGACACCCCGAGCCCGGGGCCAGGACTCCCAGCCCGGAGACCACCGCCGTCCTCGTGCAGGCCTGCGCCGGGCGCCGCCGGTTGCGGGTCGGCTATCGCATCCGCCCCGGAGACGAGCGGGTCATGGAGATCGACCCGTGGGCTCTCGTCGTACGCCGTGGCCGGTGGTATCTCCTGTGCTGGTCGCACACGAAGAACGCCCGCCGGGTGCTGCGGGTGGACAAGGTGGCGGGCGTCGAGGTTCTCGACGTTCCGGCCGTCCCTCCGGCCGATCTCGACCCGGCGGAGATGCTGGAAGACCATTTGTCGGCGGGGTGGCGGCACCAGGTGGAGGTCGTCGTCGACGCGCCGGCCGAGGCCGTGGCCGAGTGGATCCCGCGCAGTCTGGGCCGACGCGAGCCGATCGACGCGACCAGCACGCGCCTGGTGGGCAGCACGGACGAACCGGACTGGTACGTCCGGCAGCTCACGGCGATCCGGGCGCCCTTCCGCATCGTCGGGTCACGCGAACTGCGGGAGGCCGCCGAGGCCCTGGGGCGCCGTCTCCTCCAGGCGGGAGCGTGACGCCGGCGTTTCAGGTCGGCATGACGATGGTGGACAGGATGCGCCGGGTGCGGCCCGGCGCGGGCTGGTTGGCGAGCCGCGCACCGAGCACTTCTCGCAGGTCGCGCAGGAGGTCCAGGAACTCCTCGTCGCTGAGATACATGGCGGCCTGCCGGAATCCCACGCCGTCGCGGCCGAGGTCGACGTCCTCGCGCGTGAGGTAGCGGTCGAAGTTGGCCAGCAGCGACGCGACGAACGTCATGAACGCCTGACGGTGCTCCTCCACGCCCAGCCCGGCCGCCTCCTCGGCACTGACGTTCGCGTTGGCCGTACGCAGCCGGTAGGTGCGTTCGAAGGTGCCCCGCACCTTGCGCTCCGCCGCGATCTCGAGAACCTCGCCCTCGACCAGCGCCGCGACCTGCCGATAAAGGGTCGCGGGCGGCACGTCGGGAAGCTCCGCGCGCAGGTCGGCCGTCGTCAGCATCCGCTCGCCCAGGAGCGCCTGGACGATGCGCAGCCGGATCGGGTGCAGCAGCAGCTCGGCCGTTGTCATGGCCTTACGTTCTCACATTTGACATCATTCTCATAATCGAGAACAATCGGCCTCACCACAGCGACGACAAGCGAGGAACGCCATGAGCACCGTGACCATCACCCCCGACGCCGTCGAAATCCGACTCACCGCCGCGGAGAAGGCCGCCGCTCTGCGCGCCGACCTACGCGTTCCGCGCTCGGTGGTCCGGTCGGCCGAGATCGTGGACGACGCGCTCGGCGCGGCCCGGGGCGTGCGCACCGGCCTCGGCGTGCCCGGATGGCGCAAGCTCGGCACCTGGCACAGCCGGTCGGGCAGGGAGTTCGTCGACGTGCGCCACGGCCGGCCGGCGGTGCGGATCCACCTCGACGGGCACGGCTACTCCTCGCTGCTGCTCAGCGTGGACGACCCGCAGGCCGTGGTCGCCACCCTCTCCGGCGCCTGAGACGACCGGCACGATGCGCGACATCGACCTCGCCTTCACCTCGGGCGGTGAGCGGCTCGCCGGCACGCTGACCCTGCCCGACGGCGACGGGCCCTTCCCGGCGGTGCTGCTGGTCCCGGGCTCGGGACCGGTCGACCGCGACTCCGACCATCGGCGCCTCCCCCTCGGCGTGACCCGTCAGCTGGCCGAGGCGTTCGCGGCCGCCGGGATCGCGTCGCTCCGCTACGACAAGCGGGGAGTGGGGGCCAGCACCGGTGGCTTCCTGACGACCGGGTTCCGCGACAACATGGACGACGCCGCAGCCGCGCTGGCCGCGCTGCGCCGGCGTCCGGAGATCGACCCCGGCCGCACGGCGCCGGTCGGGCACAGCGAGGGCGCCCTGATCGCGACGAACCTCGCGGCCCGCGACCCAGCGGTGGCGGCGGTCGTGCTGCTGGCCGGCACCGCCAGGAGCGGGGCGGAGACGCTGCGCTGGCAGGCCGCTCGCCTCGCGCCGACCATGCCGGCGTTCGTCCGCGCCGTGCTGCGCCTCACCCGCACCGACCTGGTCGCCAAGGTGACCAAGAACCACGAGCGCATCCGCCGTACGACGACCGACGTCGCCCGCATCGGCGGGGTCCGGGTGAACGCCCGGTGGACCCGCGAGTTCCTCGACTACGATCCCGCGGCCGATCTCGCCCGGATCCAGGCGCCGGTGCTGGCCGTCACGGGAGACAAGGACCTCCAGGTGAACCCGGAGGATCTGGCCCGCATGGCGGAGCTGGTGCCTGGACCGATCGAGACCCACGTGATCCCCGATCTCAGCCACATCCTGCGCAGGCAGCCCGGACCGCCGTCGCTGCGCGCCTACCGGAGTGAGGCGCGCGAGCCGATCGACGCGCAGGTCACGGAGCTCGTCACCGGCTGGCTCGCGCGAACGCTGCCGGCCCCGGCACGAGACGGCGTGCCGAACCCATGACGCCGGCCACATCCAAGGCCGGCGGGCTCCGGACGCGGCTTCAGCGCAGGCCGGCGAACAGGTCGTCTTCCTGGTCGGGCGCGGCCACCCGGGACGTCGTACGGATGAAGTACTCGCGGGAGAAGGCCTGGTGCTGGGCCTCCGGCGGCATCCTCAGGAAGGGGATGTTCTCGCCCTGGCTCGCGTGGGCCTGCAGGGCCTTCAGCTTGTTCTCCACATAGGGCGAGACGTCCACGACGCTGGTGATGAGCTCGTCCGGCGTGCCGAAGTCCTCGGGGAGCTCGAAGTCGTCCGGGGTCATGCCGTTCGCCCGCATGGACTCGAACATCTGCCGGATGCCCTCACGCGGCACGGCGGTGTAGTAGAACTTGTCCGGAATGCCGGTCTTCTCGGCCGCCGCGACCGCGATGCGGTGGGCCTGGATGTGGTCGGGGTGCCCGTAGTTGCCGTTCTCGTCGTAGGTGACGACCACCTGCGGGCGGTAGCGCTCCATCAGCGCGGCGAGCTTGGCGGCGGCCGTCTCGACCGGGACGTTCGCGAACGCGCCGGGGTGGCCGTTGCCGTCCCAGCCGTCCATGCCGGAGTCGCGGTAGCCCAGCAGCTCCACGTGATCGATGCCGAGGTGGGCGACCGACTCGCGCAACTCGGCCAGCCGCCGCTCGGCGACCGCGGCGTCGTCGTGGCCGGGCTCACCCGGCTTCACGCCGCCGGGGCCGTCCCCCTGCTCGCCGTTGGTGCACGTCACCAGAACCGTACGGATCCCTTCGGCGGTGTACCTCGCGAGGATCCCGCCGGTGCTGATCACCTCGTCGTCGGGGTGCGCGTGCACGGCCATCAGGGTGAGCTCTCGGTCCATTCCGTCCCCCGGGGTGTCGTTTACCGTCACCCGGACGACCCTATATCGCCCGTTGATCCTCGCGCGGGCGTGCGTCGTTTGAGGTGGCCCGGCCCGGTTAGGCGACCGCTATGGGGATTTATCGGGACATGGCGGCGGGAGTGGTCGCGGGAGCGGCCGGGACGACCGTGCTCAACGCGATCACCTACCTGGACATGGCGGTGCGCGCCCGGCCGGCGAGCTCGCTGCCGGAGCAGGCGGCCGGCGCGGTCAGCGAGCGCCTCCACGTCGACCTCGGCGAGGATGAGGACGCCCGCAACCGGGAGCAGGGGCTCGGGCCGATGCTCGGCATCCTCACCGGTGTCGGTGTGGGCCTGGCCTACGGCCTGTTCCGCCACGCCGTACGGCGGAGGGTCAGCCTCCCGGCCGCGGCGACCGGGGTGGGCGTGGCCGCCGCGGTCGCGGGCAGCGCGCCGATGACCGCCCTCGGGCTGACCGACCCGCGGGAGTGGGGCGTGGCCGGCTGGATGTCCGACCTGGTGCCCCACCTCGGGTACGGCCTCGCCACGGTCGCCGCGTTCGAACTGGCCAGGAGCCGCCGTTAGGAGGCGGTGCGGGGGGCCGGGTCCATGCGGCCCACCACCAGCCACCAGAAGAGCAGTTGCAGCAGGGCGAGCGCCACGGCGAAGGGCGGCAGCGTCCAGACCCCGACGCCCTGCGCGATCGCCCCGGCCAGCCACGGGAACACCGCGCCGCCGACCACCGACACTCCGTTCAGCAGTCCGATCGCCGTGGGCACCAGCCGCGTCACGGTGAGCCGCGGCGCGACGGCCATCGTCGTGGGGAAGATCGGCCCGAGCCAGAAGCCGAGCAGCACGAAGCTCACGCTGGCCATCACGCCGCCCGGCGCGATCCACGCCAGGACCGAGCTGACGGTGATGCCGGCCAGGCAGACGAAGGTCATCCCGGTCGCGGTCATGCCGAGCCTGGTGGCCGCCGGGCTGATCAGGAAGCGTCCGAGGGCGAGCCCGAGCCAGTATCCGGAGACGGTGTATCCGGCCAGCAGGCTGCCCTGCCCGTGCTCGTCGACCAGGAACGTGAACCCCCAGTTGCCCACGCTGATCTCCAGGCCGACGTAGACGGCCAGGAACACCGCGCCCAGCAGGACGGCGGGCTGCCGCGACGCGGTGGCCAGCAGGCCCGGACGCTCCGCCTGCTCCTCGGCCGACACGGGCGGCGGGGCCTCGCGGGCGGGCAGGGTCAGGTGGAAGCCGGCCAGCAGCGGCACGCACACCAGGGCCAGGACCAGCCACACGGCCGTCCACGGCAGGAAGGTCAGGATCCAGGTGGCCAGCAGTGGCCCGAGCAGCGCGCCGACGCCGAAGAACGCGTGCAGGCGGTTGAGCAGCGTGGTCGCCCCTGGCAGGTCGGTGAGGTAGGCGTTGAGCACCGATTCGAGGATGCCGGTGCCATATCCGGCCAGGATCTGGACCGCCACGAAGGCCAGGAACGGAGGGCGTACGGACGAGTAGAGGGCGGCCAGCACGAATGTGCCGCCGCCGAGAACGAGCGAGGCCCGGGTGCCGAAGCGGTGGATCAGCAGGCCGGCGGTCGACCCGGCCAGCATGAACCCGGCCGAGAAGGTGAAGAACTGCGTGCCGACCGTGGCCTTGTCGAGGCCGTAGTCGTCGATCTGCGCCGGCAGCAGCACCCCGCCCACGCCGGCGCTCAGGCCGACGAGGATGAAGGTGACGTAGGAGAGGGCGACCGGCGCCCACAGTCCACGCCGCAGTGCGGACACCTGACCTCCCGCGGTACGAGCAGCCTCCGGCCACCCGGTATGCGGGATCGGCCGTATCCGTGATCAACGGTGATCCCGTTTTCCGGCGTCATGGTACTTGGTGTCCCTAGTGCTCCCATAGGGGTTTATCGGGGGATATCGTCGCAATGTGACGGATCATGCGATGGTTCAGGCCAACGGCGTCGGGATCGCGTACCGGACGTACGGCCCGGACGGCGCCCCGCCGCTGATCCTCCTGCACGGTCTGGGCGAGGGCCTGGCCGGCTGGGACGGCGTGGCCGGCGCGCTGGCCGCCCACCGGCACGTGTACGCCCTGGACCTGCGCGGCCACGGTGCCAGCGACTGGCCGGGAGACTACGGCCTGGAACCGATGCGCGACGACGTCCTCGCCTTCCTCGACGCGCTGTCGCTCGACCCGGTGGACGTGATCGGGCACTCGATGGGCGGCGTCGTGGCCTACCTGCTCGCCGCCGAGCGGCCGGACCGGGTCCGGACGCTGGTCCTGGAGGACGTGCCGCTCCCGGTGCCGCGTGACCCGCCCCCGCTCGTACGGCCGGAGGGGCCGCTGTCGTTCGACTGGGCCATGGTGGAGGCGATCAGGCCGCAGATCGACCATCCCGATCCGGCCTGGCTGGAGCGGCTTGGCCGGATCGCCGCACGCACGCTCGTGATCGGCGGCGGGCCGGACAGCCACATCCCTCAGGACCGGGTCGCCGAGCTGGCCCGCCGCATCCCCGGCGCCGCTCACGTCACGATCCCGGCCGGGCACCTGGTGCACGAGAACGCCCCCGACGCCTTCGTCCGCGAGGTCGCGGCCTTCCTCGGCCAGAGCGAGGCCGCGGCCTTCCTCGGCTAGAGCACTACTAGGCCGTGGGCGGCAGCGAGAAGACGGCGAACAGGGCGGGGTCGCCGAACACGACGTTCCGCGCGATGCCGCCCTCGGCGATCGTGAGCACCTGGAGCGAGTGGGCCCGGAAGACGCCGTCGCCGCCGTCCAGGTAGGCCGCGAGCGCCGGCTGCCCGTTGGCCCGCGTGGGGACCATCCGCCAGGGGCCCCGGGTGGCGCAGACCCAGCGGATGAAGCGGCCGAACATCTCCCGCCCGGAGAACCACGACAGGAACGGCGGCATCTCCAGGACGGCGTCCTCGCGCAGCAGCCGCTCCAGGGCCACGACGTCGGCCTTCTCGAACGCCGCGACGTACCGGTCGAGCAGGTCGCGGCAGGCCGGGTCGTCCGGCTCGGCCAGGTCGTCCTCGGCGGGGGCCACCCGGGCGAGCTGGGCGCGGGCGCGCTGCAGGGCGCTGTTGACCGCGGCGACCGAGGTCTCCAGCAGGTCGGCGACCTCGCTCGCCCGCCAGGCCAGCACCTCGCGCAGGATGAGCACCGCCCGCTGCCGCGGCGGCAGGTGCTGCAGGGCCGCGACGAACGCGAGCCGGATCCCGCCCCGCGACGCGACGACCGCGGCGGGGTCCACCAGGGCGTCGGGGACGGGCTCCAGCCAGGTCACCTCCGGCAGCCGCCGTTGCGGTCCCGCCTCCGGGTCGTCGTCCGGGCCGGTGAGGCCGGACGGCAGGGCCCTGCGCCCGCGCTGTTCGAGTGCCGTGAGGCAGGCGTTCGTCGCGATGCGGTAGAGCCAGGTGCGCGGCGAGGCCCGCCGCTCGTCGTAGTCGCCGGACGCCCGCCACGCCCGCAGCATGACCTCCTGCAGCAGGTCCTCGGCGTCGTGCACCGAGCCCAGCATCCGGTAGCAGTGCGTCATCAGCTCACGCCGGTAGGGCCCGGTGATCCGCTCGAACTCCTCGTCACTCCACATGTGTTCTCCCGCGTCGCCTCGCCGTCACCGGTATCTACCGCGTCGCCGCCCCGAACTCATCGGTCGCCGATGAGTTGTCCGCCCGGCCCCGGTACGTACCGGCGAACCCACTGCGGAAGGACAAGAAGTGACACTCAGCCATACCGTCCGCCCCGCCCCGGCCCGCGCCGGGCGGCCCTGGCCGATGCTGGCGGTGCTGCTCGCCGGCCAGTTCATGGGACTGCTGGACCTCTACATCGTCAACGTGGCGATCCCCAGGATCGGCGCCGACCTGGGGGCGTCCGGGGCCGCCCTGCAACTGGTCGTCGGCGGCTACATCATCGCGTACGCGACCCTGCTGATCACCGGCGCCCGGCTCGGCGAGCTGTACGGCAGGCGCAGGATGTACGTGATCGGGGTCGCCGGCTTCACCGCGGGCTCACTGCTGTGCGGGCTCGCGCCGGACGCCGGGACGCTGATCGCCTTCAGGTTCGTCCAGGGGGCCGCGGCGGCGGTGATGGTCCCGCAGATCATGAGCGTGATCCAGACCAGGTTCACCGGCAGGGCCAGGGCGACGGCGCTCAGCGCGTACACCGCGGTGCTCTCGGCCGGTTCGGTCGTCGGGCTGGCGCTGGGCGGGGTGCTGGTCGGCGCCGACGTGGCCGGCACCGGCTGGCGGCCGGTGTTCCTCGTGAACGTCCCCGTGGGCGTCCTGCTGACGCTCGCGGTGCCCCGGCTGGTGCCGCAGGACGCGCCGTCGGACCGGCCGCGCGGATCGCGCCGGCTCGACCTTCGGGGCCTCGTGCTCGCGCTGCCCGCCACGCTGCTGGTCGTGCTTCCGCTCGTGCTGGGCCGGGAGGCCGGCTGGCCCGCCTGGACGTACGCCTCGATCGCCGCGGGGGTCGCGCTCGCCGCCGTGTTCGTCGTGACGCAGCGCCGTACGGCGGCCCGGGGCGGCGACCCGCTGCTGAACCTGGACGTGCTGCGCGCGACCGGCATGCCGTCGGGCCTGACGACGCTGATCGCGCTGATGGTCGCCTACGGCGGCTTCCTGTTCACCTTCGCGGTGCACCTGCAGGGCGTTCTCGCGGAGAGCCCGCTGCGTGCCGGGCTCACGTTCCTGCCCATGGCGGCGGCGTTCGGGCTGGGCAGCTTCTACTGGCGCGCGCTGCCGGGGCGGATCCACCACCTGCTGCCACCGGCCGGGCTGGTGCTCAACGTCCTCGGCACGTCGGCACTGGCCGTCTCGGTGACCGGTGGCCCCGTGATGTGGGCCGCGCTGGTCGTGTACGGCGCGGGGCTGGGGGTCTCGACCAGCCTGCTCACCCACGCCCTGGTGCACGTGCCGCCCGCCCGCGCCGCCGACGCGAGCGGCCTGCTCACGACGGCCATGCAGTTCGGGCAGCTCACCGGTGTGGCGGTGTTCGGCGCGGTGTTCCTCGCCCTGGCCGACCCGCCGCGGCCGGAGGCCATGGGCGCGACCGCCTGGTGGCTGGCGCTGGCCGCGGCCGCCGGAGCGGCGGGCGCGGTCGCCCTGGCCCGCGCCGCACGGCCCCGGCCCGCGTGACCCGAGGCCACACGGACCCGAGGCACGCGGGCGCCGAGGCACGCGGGCTTCGTGGGATCGGCGCCGGAGCACGGCGCCGATCCCACCGGCTCACTCCGCCGGGACCGCGGCGAGGTTGAGCACGGTGAACGTGTCCCCGGGTTGGGTGGGCGTCACGGCGCAGGCCTGCTCGCCGTCCCGGCAGACCTTCCGGGACTTCAGCGGCAGGGAGTTCCAGTAGAACACCGAGGGCGGCGAGGACGAGATGCCCTGGCCGTACGAACTGGTCTTACCGTCCTCGTCGGCCGCCGCGACCAGGGCGGCTCGCCCGGTGGAGATGTCGTACATCTCGCGGCCGACCATCACGAACCGGCCGCCGAAGATGTGCTGATCGGACATGCCGCCGGACAGTTCACGGGTGACGGAGCCGTCGAGGCGCTGGGCCACGAGGTGCTCGCCGGACCGGCCGACGCACCACTCCACGGCGCAGCGCAGCCGGTGGACCCCGGCGGCGGCGGTGACCGGGCGGCGCTCGCCGGTCTCCAGATTCACCAGCAGACGCTGGTTGCGGTCCGAGGTGTCCGCGGCGTACACGCCGACGTGGACGTCGGCGGCCCAGGGCCAGGCCAGCAGCCACATGCCGTCGGTGTCCGGCATCTTCTCGGCCTCGCCGCCGCCGATCGGGATGCGGTAGACGCCGCCGGAACGCGGCGACCACACCACGTGGTCGGCGCTGACGCCGATCGTCTCCACCTCGGAGAGGGCCCCTGTGACCTCTCCGACGCGGACCGCCGGGCCGCCCTGGATCGGTGCGACCCAGAAGTCCGCCCACTTGTCGTCGGTGTTGGGCCGCGTGCCGTACCAGGCGACGTGACCGGAGCCGGCCTCGACGCTCTGCTCGTAGTAGCCCTTGCCCTGCGGGACCATCTCGGTCAGCACGCGGCTTGTGTTGTTCGCCAGGTCGTAGATCTCCACGCGGCCGGCCTTCTCGAACGACGACTCCGCCGTCACGAGGATCTCGGTCGGGCTCAGCGCGGTCACCGGGCGGTACGCGGACCCGTCGGCGGCCTTCTTCGGCAGCGTGAACACCGCCTCCGGCCACACCTCGCGCGCCGGCTTCACCGGTCCCGTGCTCGTGGCTGTGGCTGTGGCGGTGGCCGTGGTCGTGGCGGTGGCCGTGACCGTGCTCTCGGCGGTGGCCGTGCTCGTCGCGGAGGGCCGGTTCCCGACGGCCGTCGCCACGTGGCCGCCCCTGACCACGGCGGTGCCGCCGACGGCGACCGCGACGACGCCGGCCGCCGCCAGCGCCGTACGGTAGCGCTGCCGCGTCCGCCGCCTGCGGCGCTCGCCCAGCCCCGCCAGGAGGTCCGCCGGGTCGGGCGCGTCGTCCGCGGCCCGGCGCAGCACCGCCGCCAGATCCCGCTCGCTTCTCATACTTCCTCCATCTGGCTCGTACGGCGCCGCACACGCAGCTTGCCGAGAGCGCGGGCGGCCTGGCTGCGCACCGTCCCCTCGGAGATGCCGAGGATCCGGGCGATCCGCGCGTCGGGCAGGTCCTCGTAGTAGCGCAGCACCAGCACCGCCCGCTGTTTCGGGGGCAGGCCGGCGACCTCGGCCCACAGCCCGGAGTCGCCGTCCAGGCGCACGTCCGTGTAGGCGGCCTCGGGCGCGTCGGCCACAAGGCGTTCGCGCCGCCGTCGCCGCCACCAGCTGATGTGCTGACGGGCCATGATCGTGCGGACGTACCCCTCGGGGTCGTCCTTGCGCACCACGCGGCGCCAGCTGTCGCCGAGGCGCAGCAGCGCCTCCTGCACGAGGTCCGCCGCGTCGTCCGCGTCGCCGGTCAGCACGTACGCGTAGCGGTACAGCGCTCCGCCGCGCGCCCGGACGAAATCGTCGAAGGTGTCGTCCACGATTCCAGGGACGCCGCAGGCGCTTCGCGCGTTGCATCCGGCGGTGTTGCGTCTCCTGCGGACGGCCTTTGCCATGGCGGCGTTACGGTGGGTGTACGCCCTGGGGGTGATCCGCCATGCCTGACGGCCGACAGCTCGCGGACCGCGTGCTGGACGCGGTGAACGCTCATGACCTGGACCGGCTGTCGGGGTGCTACGACCGGCACGCCGTCCTGACCACCCCCTTGGGCGTGTGCGAGGGGCGCGAGCAGATCGTCCGATACTGGGAGAGCCTGTTCAGAGGTTTCGCCGACATCGCTATGACGGCCTGGAACAGGGTGGAGTGCGCCGACCCCGGCTTCAGCGAGTGGACGATGACGGGCACGCACACCGGGTCCTTCCCGCTGGCGGACGGCGCTGTCGCGGGCGCGAGCGGCCGGCGGATCACCGTGCGCGGCTGCGGGGCGTGTCACGCGAAGAACGGCCTCGTGGTCGCCCACCGGGACTATTTCGACCTGCTGGAGCTGTACTCCCAGCTCGGGTTCTCACTCGTCGCCGGCTAGTGCCCTCCCGCCGATCTTCGGCCCGTGGGCGGCACTGGTAACCGCCCCCCGCTTTCGGGTGATTTGTGGTGGTTTACGTAGCCTGAAAGTCTGGGGAGAGGGGAGGCGTCATGCCCGATCCAGCGGACGCGACCGTGTTCTTCGTGGGAAACGCCACCATGATCATCCGTTCTCACGGGTTCACTGTGCTGACGGATCCGAACTTCCTGCACCGGGGGCAGCGTGCCCATCTCGGCTGGGGGCTGAGCACGCGCCGCCGCACCGAGCCGGCGATGGAGATCTCGCAGCTTCCGCCCCTGGACCTGGTCGTGCTGTCGCACATGCACGGCGACCACTGGGACAGGATCGCCAGGAACGGCCTCGACAAGGACGTGCCGATCGTCACCACCCGCCATGCGGCGGCCCGGCTGCGCCGCCAGGGATTCGACCACGCCGTCGGCCTGGAACCCTGGGAGTACCACCACGAGCGCCACGGCGACGGCACGCTGACGGTGACCGCCACGCCCGCCCGGCATGCGCCCGGCCCGGCGAACGGGCTGATGCCGCCGGTCATGGGGAGCGTGCTCGACTTCGCCCACGCCGGCGAGGTGGACCTGCGCCTGCACATCAGCGGCGACACGATCATGGACGAGTGCCTGTCGGAGATCCCGCGCCGCTTCCCCGACATCGACGTCGGCATCGTGCACCTCGGCGGCACGCGGATCCTCGGCGTCACGGTGACCATGGACGGCGCCCAGGGGGTGGAGTGGCTCAGGCTGATGCAGCCGGAGTCGGCCCTGCCCGTCCACTACGACGACTACGAGGCGTTCGCCTCCCCGCTCAAGGACTTCCAGCAGCACGTCAGGCGTGCGGGGCTGTCGCACCTGGTCCACTACCTCATGCGCGGCGAGACCTACCGCCTGCCCGTACGGCAGGCCGGCGTACGCCCGCACCGCCCGGTCATCGGGCCCGGCTGACAGGTGCAAGTAAGGCCTATTGACAGCCCGCGCCATAAGGGTGTTGCATCTTAATTCAAGCTCTAAAGCTTGACCGAAGCGCTGGACACGCCGGCGCGCGCCCTCGCTCACGGCGGCGGCGCGGGCCGCAGATCCTGCTGGCATCCCCCCACCAACCGGAGATCTCCATGCGCAAACCCCGGCTCCTCATCATGGCCGCGGCCATGGTCGTCGCGCTCACCGGCGGCCTGGTCGCCGGCACGGGCGCCGACCGCGCCGAAGCCGCAATCGGCCCCGTCACCTGGTCGGACGAGTTCAACGCCGCCGCGGGAACGCCCGTCGACGGCTCCAAGTGGAAGTTCGACATCGGCGGCGGCGGCTGGGGCAACAACGAGCTGGAGTACTACACCAACTCGACCAGCAACGTGTACCACGACGGGCAGGGACACCTCGCCATCACCGCCCGGCGGGAGAACCCGGCCAACTACCAGTGCCACTACGGCACCTGCCAGTACACCTCCGGCCGCATCCTGACCGCCGACAAGTTCAGCCAGGCGTACGGCCGCTTCGAGGCGAGCATCAAGATTCCCAAGGGCCAGGGCATCTGGCCGGCGTTCTGGATGCTCGGCGGCGGCAACTGGCCGAACACCGGCGAGATCGACATCATGGAGAACGTCGGCAAGACGCCCAACACGGTCTACGGCACCGTGCACGGCCCCGGCTACTCCGGCGGCAGCGGCGTCGGCGGCAGCCGGACGATCGGCGCGCCGCTCGGCGACGCCTTCCACACCTACCGCGTCGACTGGTCGCCCAACCTCATCGTCTGGTACCTGGACGGCTCGGAGTACTTCCGCGTCACTCCGGCCGACATCCGCGGAAACCAGTGGGTCTTCGACCACCCGTTCTTCCTGATCCTGAACGTCGCGGTCGGCGGCTACTGGCCGGGCAACCCCGACTCCACGACCTCGTTCCCGCAGACGATGCTGATCGACTGGGTCCGCGTGTCCGCGTGGACCAGCGACGGGGGAGGCGGGACCGGCAGCGCGCTGAAGTCCAACCTGAACGGCCGCTGCATCGACATCCCGGGCGCGAACCCCGTCGACGGCGCCCGGCTGCAGATGTACGACTGCAACGGCACCGCCGCCCAGCAGTGGACGATCAACGGCGACGGCACGGTCCGCGCGATGGGCAAGTGCATGGACGCGGCGGCGGCCGGCACCGCCAACGGCACGCCGATCCAGCTCTACACCTGCAACGGCACGGGCGCCCAGCGCTTCACGCTCACCTCGGCCGGCGACCTCGTCAACACCGCGGCCAACCGATGTGTGGACATCGTGGACGTGAACCCCGCCAACGGCGCACGCCTCCAACTGTGGGACTGCACCGGCGGGGCCAACCAGAAGTGGACCCGCGGCTGACCGCGTGACCGGGGTGGGAGGCCGGGCGTCGTCCGGCCTCCCACCTGGCCGGTCACTCCCGGCGTACGGCGAAGGCGATCACCAGGTAGGGCAGGGCCGCGACCGCGAAGAGCGGCCCGGGGCCGGTCCACACCGACCCGGCGGCGTAACCGCCGTAGACCGCCAGGGCGACGACCTCGATGCCGACCCCGGCCATCGACGTGACCGTGGCCCGGGCGCCGTCGGAGATCCCCTCCTGGAGCCGCGCGTCAAGCACCGCCGTCGCCCAGTGGAACAGGCCGTAGGCCGCGGCCACCAGGGTGAGCGCCTCGGGGTGGCGCGCCGCCGCCCCGGCGGCCCCGGCCGCCATGCAGACGGCGGCCAGCACCAGGGCGGGGGCGAGGGCGCCCTGGCCCCGCCCGGCGAACCATCCGCCGATCATGCCGCCCGCGCTCACCAGCAGCACGAGCAGGGGAATCCGGCCGGCGGTCACCCCGGTCGACTCCGCGAGCAGGGGGACGTACTCGTCCATCACCCCCGCCACCGACATCGCCGAAAGGACCACGATCGCGCGGCGGACCGCCGGACCCCGGCGCACCTGGGCCAGGCCCTCGCGCAGGACGCCGAAGTATCCGCCGGTGACGCCGGACCGGTCGCGGTCGCCGCGCGATTCGGGGAACGACAGCCCCACGGCGGCCCCGAGCAGCGTCACGAACACGCTGGCCAGGCCCGCCGCGCGCATGCCGCCCACGGCGAGCACGGGAGACGCCAGCGCGGTCGCGGCCATCACCGCCGTCGTGCCGAGGGCGGCCGAGCGCCCGATGAGCGCCGGGTAGCGCTCGGCCGCGCCCCGCCGGTCGAGTTCCTCGTACACGAGGGCCTGGACGGTGCCGGAGCGCAGGGAGCCCCCGGCGCCCCACAGCACGAAGCCCAGCGCGAACGACCAGTAGGAGGGGACGAACGTCCACAGGGCATACCCCGTGCCCGTCAGAAGGGGCGCGACGGCGAGCAGCCGACGCCGTGAGACGAGGTCGGCCCACACCCCGGACGGGACCTCCAGCACGAAGCCGGTGACCGACCAGATCACGAACAGCGACGAGATCTGGGCGGGCGAGAGCCCGTTCTCGGCGAACAGCAGGGCGTACACCGGATAGAGGACGATGAAGTCCTCGAGGAACGCGTAGCCGTACAGGCGGGCCGCGAGGGCCCGTTCAGGTGAGCGTCAATGTCGCCATTTCACACGCGCACCCTACGTGCCCGCCGATCTTTCCGCATCATATTTCTTCACGGGCTCACGGCCAGGAGCAGGAAGGCGGCGCACAGTGTGAGATGGACGCTCGCCTGCAGGAGGCCGGCCCGGCCGGGCACCACGGTAAGCGTCGCCGCGACGACCGTCAGGGCGAGCAGCACGATGTGGGTCGGCCCGAGGCCGAGCAGCAGCGGCCCCTTCAGCCACAGCGACGCCACGGCGATCGTCGGGATGGTGAGCCCGATGCTGGCCATGGCCGAGCCGAAGGCGAGGTTCATGCTGACCTGGACCCGGGCGCGCCGGGCCGCGCGTACGGCGGCGAGGGTCTCCGGCAGCAGCACCAGCAGCGCGATCGCGACGCCCACCGCGGACTGGGGGAGGCTCGCCGCGCGTACGGCCGCCTCGATGGCAGGAGACTCGATCTTCGCCAGGCCGACCACCGCGATCAGCGCGCTCAGCAGCAGCGCCAGGCTGGCGACGGCGGCGCGCGTCGTCGGCGGGTCGGCGTGCTCGGCGACGTCCGCGTCCTGGCCGCCGGGTTCCACCGGCAGGAAGTAGTCGCGGTGCCGCACGGCCTGGGTGAGCACGAAGAGGCCGTACAACGCGATCGAGGCGAGGGCGGCGAACGCGAGCTGGGCCGGGGTGAAGGCGGGCCCCGGCCTGCTCGTGGTGAACGTCGGCAGGACGAGACTCAGCGTGGCCAGCGTGGCGACGGTGGCCAGCGCGCCTCCCGTCCCCTCCGCGTTGAAGACCGCCACCCGCCGGCGCAGCGCCGCGACCAGCAAAGACAGGCCGACGATCCCGTTGCACGTGATCATCACGGCGGCGAACACCGTGTCGCGGGCGAGCGACGACGCGGCCGGGCCTCCGGACGCGGTGAGGCTGATGATCAGCGCCACCTCGATCACCGTGACCGCCACGGCGAGCACGAGCGATCCGAACGGCTCTCCCACGCGATGGGCGATGACCTCGGCGTGGTGCACGGCCGCGAGCACGGAAGCCGCGAGGAAGACCGCCGCGATCACCACGACGACGGGGGGAATGCTCCGGCCCCACGCCAGCGCGAGCACTGCCACGGCGAGGATCGGAACGATCACGGTCCAGGTGGCCAGTCGGCGGAGGAGCAGGATCACATGCTTCATCCTGCCCAAATAGGACTAACGGTATAGAAAGCCCCGAATTCGGAGCTGGTTGAGCAGTCGGTACGGGTCGGGGCTGCCTGAGTAGCCGACGTGGGTCGGAGCCGCCTGAGCGGCCGGCGTGGGTCAGAGCTGCTTGAGCAGCCAGCGAGGACCGGCGACCAGGGCGCCGAGGGCGGTCACCCGCTCGCGCAGCCCGCGGTCGGCGGTGACGACGAGGGCGGTCTCCCAGGGCCGCACGTCGCGCACCGCCTCCACGATCGCGTCGTCTCCGCTACCCGCGGCCACCATGACCGTCAGGTCCCCGGTCACCGGCCCGGGGTCGGCGGCGCCGGCCGCCGCACCTTCGAGCACCGCGACCATGCGCGGGAACCATCGGGTCAGGGCGGGCACCCCTTCCGGCATCTCGCCGAGGCCCTGCCCGCAGAGCGGGACCAGCTCGTTGAGCAGGCGGTTCGCGGCGCCCGCGCGGTCCTTCCACCAGCCGTGCTCGGCCCGCGCGCCGATGATGTTGGCCATGTCGAGGACGACGACCACCGGGCTCAGCGCGGGCCGGATCCTCGGCCACGAGTCGGCGAAGCCCGGATGCAGTTCCTTCGACGCCACCTCGTCGGCCGCCACCCAGCGCATGTCCGCGCTCTCGCCGTTGGCGGGCGCGGCGTCGAGCAGGCCCTCGGCATCGGCGATCACCGTCTCGAACGACCAGCCGCCGTGGTCGTCGACGTAGAGCCCGCGCACCCGGACGAGACCGGGGTCCAGCGCCGCCTCCTCCCGGGCCTCGCGCAGCGCGCCGGTGATGGCGTCCTCGTGACTGTCGCGCGCGCCGCCCGGCAGCCCCCACGTCCCGCCGTGATGGCTCCACCAGGCGCGCTTCTGCATCAGTACGTACGGCATGCCGTCGAGTGTGTGGTGCACGGTGAGCAGGCCGGCGGCGCCGTACAGTCCCCAGTGCTGGTGCCCCAGCGCGCACAGGGCCCAGCCGTCGCCGTCCTTCGCCGTCATGCACCCATCTTGCCGCAGCCTGCCGGCGCGCTCTGATGGTCACCAGTGTTCGAGGGGAACCTCCACCCCGGCGACCAGGTCGAAGAGGGTCACGCCGTCCTCGATGCGGACGACCTGGATCTGTGTCGCGAAGCGTACGTCTCTAAGGCGCGTGGCGGCTTCGTGGGCGGCGTGCGGGAAGTGGTAACGATCCGCCGCGCCGCCGTCCGGGATGGGCCGGGTCGAGCGGACCTCGAACCGGTCCGGCGGCCATGTGGGGGGAAGGGGAGCGGAGTGCTGCCAACCGGACATGTCTCTCCCGTCAGCCGTCTTCACAGCAGTTGACCCGTGGAGCCCGGTTGATCGCCAGTGCGTGATGGCCTCGTAGGCCGATCGTTATTAACCGGTAAGCGATCCTTTCCGACCCGGAGTCCGAAGCCCGTTAGCGTTTGAGCCCTCACTCGTGATTCCCCCTTTGTCTGGAGAATCAGGAGATGTCATATCTGGAGAGACGCCCGCTTCCTGCGGCCGGAGGAGCGGGCGTTGTCCTCCCTTTTCTCTCCGCTTTCTCGCGCCGTTCCCGGTGCGGGTGGTGGTGGCTGTTGCCCGATCGCCGTCTCCCGCGGCTTCGGATGTCTCCCTGCCGGTGTACGGCACCGGCAGGGACGCCGCCCTGACGGGGTTGTGCGGGATGGCGCCCGCGGTCCGGCGGGATGGCGCCCGCAGTCCGGCCGGGCAAGGTATTCGACGGCAGCCGCCCGGCGAACGCCGAGTCCACCGGCGGCTGTCGCTCTGTTTCCGAGTTCTCGCCTGAACGTTTCACTCGATCCCGGGTCTCGTTCGTCGTCTCCGGCAGTCCTTGTGCAAGTGAGAGCCGTCGTACGCGAAAAGCCGCCGCGGCGCGTCGTTGACCGGCGATCGATCGGCTCGTAGCTTGATGCGCGATGTTCCTGTAGATGAACGTAGTTCAGGTGCATGAAAACCCTTGTGGGGCCAGGAGTGATTCCTCGGTCAGGGGCCCTGCACGACCTGCAAGGAGCTCGGGTTTGAAAAGCAGAACCAGAACGGGTGCCGGGGTGATCAGCGTCCTCGCCGGAGTCGCCGCCCTGGCCGGCGTGGCCACTGCCGGAACGGCGCAGGCCGCGACCGGGTGCGCCGTGACCTACACGACCAGCGACTGGCCGGGTGGGTTCACCGCCGCCATCACGATCCAGAATCTGGGCAGCGCGATCAACGGCTGGACCCTCGATTTCACCTTCCCGAACAGCAGCCAGAAGGTGGACACCGGGTGGTCGGCCACCTACAGCCAGAGCGGTCAGAACGTCACGGCCAGGAACGTGGACTACAACGCCGCCATCGCCACCGGCGCGTCGGTGTCCATCGGGTTCAACGGCAGCTGGTCGGGGTCCAACCCCACGCCGGCCTCGTTCACCTTGAACGGCGTCACCTGCACCGGCTCCACCACGACCTCGTCCCCCACGCCGACCGCCAGCCCCACGCGCTCGCCCTCGCCGTCACCCTCGCCCACGCGCTCGCCCTCGCCTTCCCCCAGCCCCACACGCTCGCCGTCGCCCTCGCCCACACCGTCGAGTGGTGCGGTGTACGTGTCGCCGAACGGCAGAGACGGCGCGGCGGGGACGCAGTCGGACCCCACGACCCTCACGTCGGCGATCACCCGCGTCGCCCCCGGCGGGACGATCTACCTGCGCGGCGGGCGGTACGACTTCGCGCAGACGGTCACCATCGCGCCGGGCAACAACGGCACCTCGAGCGCACGCAAGACCCTGTCCGCCTACCCGGGTGAGACTCCGGTGCTGAACTTCTCGGCCCAGAGCGAGTCCTCCTCGAACCGCGGGCTCACCGTGAACGGCTCGTACTGGCATGTGTACGGCATCGTCGTCGAGCGTGCCGGCGACAACGGGATCTACGTCGGCGGCAGCAACAACATCATCGAACGCACGGTGACGCGGTTCAACCGCGACACCGGGCTGCAGCTCGGGCGGATCGCCTCCGACACCCCCCGCGACCAGTGGCCGTCCAACAACCTCATCCTCAGCGCGGAGTCGCACGACAACGCCGACTCCGACGGCGAGGACGCCGACGGCTTCGCCGCCAAGCTCACCACCGGCACAGGCAACGTCTTCCGCTACGACGTGTCCCACAACAACATCGACGACGGCTGGGACCTCTACACCAAGACGGACACGGGAGCCATCGGCCCGGTCACCATCGAGGACTCCCTGTCGTACAACAACGGCACCCTCACGGACGGCAGCCAGGCCGGCAACGGCGACCGCAACGGCTACAAGCTCGGCGGCGACAGCATTCCCGTCAACCACGTCGTCCGGCGCAACATCGCTTACCGCAACGGCCACCACGGTTTCACCTACAACAGCAACCCCGGCACGATGTCGATTTCGGACAACCTCGGCATCGACAACAGCGAGCGCAACTTCTCCTTCGACGCCGGCACCTCGGTGTTCCGCGGCAACACCTCCTGCCGCAGCGGCAGCGGGTCCAACGACAAGATCGTCGGCAACGCGGACAGCTCCAACCAGTTCTGGTCCGGCTCGAACGGATCCCGGTGCTCCTCCTACACCGGCGCCCTGGGCTGGTCCTACGCCTCGGACGGCCACCTCGTCGTGACCTTCGGCGGCAGGCCGGTCACGCCGTAACCGGCCGTCTCCTCACCCCGCGTGCGCTCCCCGGCGGACTCACCCCTCCCAGGGTCCCCGCCGGGGAGCCGGCGGAGTGATCGGCCCCGGTCTCAGCGGCCGTTCACCGAGAAGTGCTGGTAGTCCTTGGCGCCCGACCAGGAGCCGCCCCAGCCCCAGCCGATCTGCTCGAAGGCCCGCACCACGCGGTCTCCGCTGTTGATCACGCCGGGCTTCTTGAGCGGCCGGTCCACGAACGCGTCCGCGTTGCGGTGGGCGTGGGAGCCGTCCGCGTAGACGTACGGGTTCTCCCGCGGGTTGATGTCCACCGCCAGTCCGTACGCGTGGTTGGACCAGCTGCCGGAGCCGGTGGCGGTGCGGCAGTTGAAGGCCGAGGTGTTGTCGGCGTCGATGGAGTCGGAGTCGCTGCCCTTGTAGACGTCGACGGGCTCCATCCGGCGGATGGGGTAGCGCATGTCGTAGAGCTTCCCGAAGACGGAGGCCACGTCGTCGGCCACCTTCTTGTTGACCACGAGTGTGCCGGTGTGCGCCTGGTCGTCGAAGCCCCAGTAGGTCATGGTGATCTTGCGCAGCCCGCTCAGCGGAACCGGGCAGCCCGGACGCCAGGAGTGCCGGACGTCGTCGCGGGACACCTTCTCGATCTTCGCGGAGAAGGGGGGTGGTCCGCTCGGGCTCGGCGTGGGCCCGTCGCCGGGCACGGGCGACACCGGCACGGACGAGGGTGTGGCGGGCGACGGGGTGGCGGAGACGGAGGAGGCCGGCGCGGCGGAGGGAGCGGCAGGCGTGGACGAGCCCGGTGCCGGCGCCGCCGGGGCGGGCGCGGTCACCCGGGTCCGGGCCGTGGCGGACGCGCCGGCGTCGCCGACCCCGGCGCAGCCGGTCATCCCGACGAGAGCCGCCATCACTACCGCTGACCTGCGGTTCCACAAGGAGGTCATAGGCGCAGGTTACCCGCGGCCGAGGCGTGCGCAGGCGGTCGCCCACGCTCCTGTGGACAACGGGGCTCCTGTGGACAGAGCCCCGGCGGATTGGCCGGAATCGCCGTACAAAAGGGGTGCAAGCCGTACGAATTGACGATCGGAATCGCCGGGGTCCGCCGCTAGGGTGGCGTCGTGCTTGAGCAACTGCGTTTCGGCGGGGTGAGCGTGCCGACCCACGCGTTTTTCGTGGGTCTCGGCGTGCTCCTCGCGAGCGTGGTGTTCGTCCTGGAGGCGCGGCGCCGGGGGGCTTTGCGGGAGGAGTCGCTCGTCGCCGTCACCGGCGCCTTGGTCGGCGGGGCGATAGGCATGCGGCTGTCCGGCTGGGCCGAGCATCTCGACCCCGCGCTCAACCCCGGCCTTCTCGAGGCGTGGATGTTCGGCGCCCGGAGCATCCTCGGCGGCCTGACCGGCGCGTACGTCGGGGTGCTGGTGGCGAAGCGGCTGATCGGCTACCGGGAGCGGACCGGTGACCTGTTCGCGCCCGCCGTCGCGCTCGGCATGGCCGTCGGCCGAATCGGCTGTTTCCTCACCGAGGCCCCCGGCCGTCCCACGAGCCTTCCCTGGGGCGTCCACGCGCCCGCCACCGTTCCGGAATGCCCGGGCTGCGTGTCCGGACAGCCCATGCACCCGTCGTACCTGTACGAGACCGTCTTCCAGCTCGCCGCCTTCGGCGCGTTGCTGTGGGCGCGGAGCCGGGTCGACAGGCCGGGCGAGCTGTTCACCCTCTATCTGGGCGCGTACGCCGTCTTCCGGTTCCTCGTCGAGTTCACCAGGGCGAACGAGACGGTCTGGCTCGACCTGACCCGCCCGCAGTGGTTCCTCGTCCCGGGGCTCGCGCTCCTCGCCGTCCGCCTCGGGCTCGGATATCGCAAGGGGTTCTACGATCGGCTGCTCCCCCGGCGGGGCGAGCGGCGACCGCTGTTACCGGCCGCCCGGCTGTCGCCCGCGGGCGAGGAGGAGAGATGAGCACACCCCCCGAGCCGCCCGAGCGGCCGCACGACCCGCAGTCGCACGACCCGCAGCCGCCCGTGCCGCCGCCTCCCGGCGCGCCGCACGGCCCGGCAGGCCCGCCCCCGTACGGCCCGGGTGGGCCGCATGGGCCAGGTCCCGGCGGACCGTACGGCCCGGGCGGGCCGCCGCGCGCGTGGCCGCCGCCTCCGGCCCCGAACACGACCGGTGTGGTCGTCGCGATGACGATCGTGGGAGTCGTGGCCTACGTGGCCGTCAACTTCGTGCTCTTCCTCGCGACCCTCGCGGCGGCGGACGGAGTCGCGAGTGAGCACAAGAACGTCGCGCTCATCGGCGGATCCGTGATCCTGGCCGTGATCGCCTTCGGCGGCGGAACGTTGCTGCTCCTCCTCCGTAAGCCCTGGTCGCGGGGGCTCGGGCTGGGTTTGATGATCGGCTGGGCGCTCATGACGATCTTCACCGCCGGCTTCTGCACCGGCGTCAACCCCTCGCTCTACACGGACGGTGCCCTGTGACCACCGGAATGCCCCTGCGGGGAGATCGCATCCTCCGCTACGTCAACGCGTTCTGCCCCCGCTGTCACGACGAGCGGCCGGACCGTCCGCTGGCGGAGGTGCCGCGCCTGTCCGGCTGGCTCGCGGCCCGCGACGGCCGGGTCTACCTGGAGCGCGGCTGCCGCACGCACGGCATGGTGAGGACCCTCTACGACGAGGACCCGGAGATCCTCGCCTACCTGGAGGAGTGGACCGCTCCCACCAAGGCGCATCTGCCCGACGTCGCGGGCAACTTCGACCCGGTGCCGGAGGCATACCTGCGGGGGCTGCCGGAGATGCAGACCCAGCACACGTGCATTCTCCTTGAGGACGTGGCCGAGGCGTGCAACCTGCGCTGCCCGACCTGCTTCACCGACTCCTCGCCCGACCTGCGGGGAATCGTGCCGGTCCGGGAGGTGCTCGCCAACGTCGACCAGCGCCTGGCCCGCGAGAACGGCCGTCTCGACGTGCTCATGCTCAGCGGTGGCGAGCCGACCCTCCACCCCGGCCTGCCCGAGTTGCTCGCCGAGCTGACGGCCCGGCCCGTCACCCGCATCCTGATCAACACGAACGGGCTCCTGGTGGCCCGGGACGACGCCCTGCTCGACCTGCTCACCGAGCATCGCGAGCGCGTCGAGGTCTACCTGCAGTACGACGGCCTGTCGGCCGAGGCGTCCCGGCACCACAGGGGCGGCGACCTGCGGCGGCTCAAGGCGGAGGCGCTGCGGCGGCTGTCGGAGCGGGAGATCTTCACGACGCTGGTCATGACGGCCGCCCTCGGAGTGAACGACGGCGAGATCGGCGACGTGGTGCGCCTGGCCCTCGACACGCCGTACGTCGGCGGGGTCTCGATCCAGCCGCAGTTCGGCTCGGGGCGGTCCGGTGTGATCGACCCGATGGACCGGCTCACCCACACCGGCGTGCTCAAGCGCCTCGGCCCCCAGACGGACGGCCTGGTCACCTGGCGGGACCTGACCGCCCTGCCGTGCTCGCATCCGCACTGCTGTTCGGTCGGCTACATGGTCAAGGACGACGCCGACCGCTGGCGCTCGCTGACGGCGTTGATCGGGCACGACCGCCTCAAGGAGAACCTCGGTATCGTCTCCAACCGCATCGCCGACGCGGAGATCCCCCGCCAGCTCCGCATGGCCGTGCAGGAGTCGCTGCTCGGCCTGCTGTCGGAGCAGTCGTCGCTGTCGCACCCCGAGATCGGCAAGGTCTGGCGCGACATCTGCGAGAACTGCGACCTCGGGCTGACGACCCTGCTGACGCTCGCGTCCTCGGCCCTGCCCGGCCGCAGGCGGCGGCTGCGCCGGCTGCTGGGCGAACGGGTCGTACGCATCACGATCAAGCCCTTCATGGACATGTCCACGATGCTGGAGGAGCGCCTGGTGCAGTGCTGCGTCCACGTCGGCACCCGCTCCGACCAGGACCAGTGCGCGCCGTTCTGCGCGGTGCAGGCCTGGCCCGCGCTCGCGCGTCAGCGCCTGTCCGCCGTCGCCGCGGCCGACGCCGGCGTACGGCTCCCGCTGCTGGAGATCACATGACAGGCGTGACGTGGCGGTGACCGCCGACGGGGGAACGGCATCTCCTGGTGACCGGCCGACCGGCGTCGCGTACGAGCAGGCGCGCGCCGCCGAGTCGGCCCAGGCGTCCGACGGCGGGCAGGGCAGGCCGTACGACCCGCTGAAGCTGTGCGTCTACGCGACGGTCGCGCTGCTCGCCTGGCTGTTCGGGGCGTGGGCCGTGCTCGGGTTCGCGGCCCTCGGGTTCGCCGGATACTGGCGGGCCCGCCGCGCGGGGCTGACCAGGAGCAAGTGCTATCTCAGGGACACCCGGCTCGTCCTGGCCTACCTGGGACTGATCACCCTGGTCGCCGCGGCGGCCCTCGTGCTGCCGCACGTGCCCGGGTAGCGGTTTTGTCGGTGGGTGTCGCCATGATCGGCGTACCTACTCACCGAGGGAGCGTCATGGCTGTCGCCCACGAAGCGGACTGGTCCGGCATCGGCTGGGACTCCTGGAAGAGCCTGAGGGTGATCCGTGCCCGGCTCGACGCGGGCGCCGATCCCAATCGCGGTGCCTTCTTCCACGGACGGCCGTTGCACGCGGCGGCCGAATGCGGCTCTCCCGACGTGGTGGCGGAGCTGGCCGCCCGCGTCGACGACGTCGACGCGGAGCACGAGGGTCGTACGGCGTTGTGGAGCGCCGTCTTCGCCAACCGACCGGACAACGCCCGGGTCCTGGTGGAGGCGGGCGCCGACCCGTGGCGGCCGATGATGAACGGGTGGTCGCCCGGACGGCTCAGCCTGGCCACGCCGGCCCCTGACCTGTTCGGCGATCCCGCCGGCCGGCCCGGTCTCTCCGATGCCGAGGCCGCTGTCGTGGCCGAGGCCCGGCGTCTGATCGCGGCCGTGGGGGATTTCGATCACGACGGCATGGGGCTGGCATGCGTCGCCGGGATCGCCGCGGCGGAAGCGGTGCGCCGCCTGGAGGCGGTCTCGGTCGATGCCGCCGAGGCCGAAGAGATCGCGGAGGATCCCTGGTCCTTCATGGACGAGAGCTTCGGCGTCGTCGGCGTCACGGACGTGCCCGGCGGCTGCGTCGTCAGCCAGCCGTGGGGATACGGGCCGTCGATGCCCGGCGTCACGGAGCTCCTGTCGGCGGGCACCGTCTGCTACGCGATGTTCGCCAACCCCAAGAGCGGCAACCAGGGAAGCGTCACCCGGAACGGCGAGATCGTGGAATGGGACACCCACCCCGGCGGCGGCAGTCCCTATCCGGAGCAACCGGCCGATGAGATTCTCCTCGAATACCTCTATCAGGGCGAGGCCATGGCGTACTGCTGCGCGGGCGCGGGCCTCCGGCTGGACGACGCGAGAGCGATCACCGGGGAGCCCGACATGTGGGTGAGGCTCCCCGAACGCGACTACTGGGGCTGACCGCCCCGCCCGCATCCCGGCGACAGCGGAGGCGGGACTGCCGGTGAACGACGGCGTTTGACGGAGCTTTCGTGGAAAGCTCGCGCAGGTGTTCGATGACGCGCTACAGTCATGGCCATCGGATCGAACACGGGTTCGGTCGAGTCTCGGCAGGTAAGGGGTGTGTGATGACTGTGCCCACGGTGTCCGCCGCCCCTGTTCCGGCCGTCGCGGTTCCCGTGGCCTTCGATCCGGTCGTGCCCTCCCCGGCTCCGCCCGTCGTCGTCCCGGTCGTCCCGGTTCAGGCTCCGCCCATCGCCGGGCGGTGCGTGCCGCGGCCGCGCCGGGCGACACGCCGTAGCGCTCTCTACGGAAATCTACGACGGCCGCTATATCCCGTCATAAAGTCCGAGAGCGTGGACCCCGTGCGCAATCCCTACGCCCCCGGCGCCGGCCAGCGCCCCCCGGAACTCGCCGGCCGCGACCGCGAACTGCAGCAGTTCGAGATCGTGCTGGAGCGGGTGGCCCGGGGCCGCCCGGAGCGGAGCATGGTCCTCACCGGCCTGCGCGGCGTGGGCAAGACCGTCCTGCTCAACACGTTCAAGTCCATGGCCATGCAGCGGCTGTGGGGCACCGGCAAGATCGAGGCCAGGCCCGACCAGTCGATCCGCCGTCCGGTGGCCGCGGCGCTGCACATGGCCATCAGGGAGCTCGCTCCCCGGCACCGCGCCCCCGAGCGCATCGAGGATTTCCTCGGCGTGCTCAAGGCGTTCGCGATGCGCGATCCCGCCGCGGCGAAGGGCACCTCGCACTGGTCGCCCGGCATCGACGTGCCCGCCGCGCGCGGCCGGGCCGACTCCGGCGACCTGGAGATCGACCTGACCGAGCTGTTCGTCGACGCCGCGGGCGTGGCGACGGACCTCGGCGTCGGCATCGCGCTGTTCATCGACGAGATGCAGGACGTGCAGGCGCCGGACGTCTCGGCCCTGTGCGCGGCCTGCCACGAGCTGTCGCAGAACGGCGGCCCGCTGATCGTGGTCGGCGCCGGCCTGCCTCACCTGCCGAGCGTGCTGTCGGCGAGCAAGAGCTACTCCGAGCGGTTGTTCCGGTACGCCCGCATCGACCGGCTCGACCGGGACGCCGCCGACCTGGCGCTGATCGCCCCGGCCGCCCGCGAGGACGTCGAGTTCACTCCCGACGCGCTCGACGCGTTGTACGAGGCGGCCGACGGCTACCCCTACTTCGTCCAGGCGTACGGCAAGGTCGCCTGGGACCTCGCCCCGCGCAGCCCGATCACGGCCGAGGACATCAGGGTGTCCGCCCCGGAGGCCGAGGAGGAGCTCGCGGTGGGCTTCTTCGGCAGCCGGTACGAGCGGGCCACCCCCGCCGAGCGGGACTACATGCACGCCATGGCCCAGCTCGGCGACGACCCGGTGCCGACCGCCGAGGTGGCCGAGACGCTGGGCCGCAAGCCGTCGAGCCTGTCCCCGGCCCGCGACAGCCTGATCAAGAAAGGCCTGATCTACAGCGCCGAGCGCGGTGTGATCGGGTTCACCGTTCCGCATTTCGGGAGGTTCCTCCGTGCGCAGCCGCTCTGAGCGGTGCGCCCATCGACCTCTCTACGGCTTTCTAGAGGGGAAGCTAGAGAGCCGTAGAGAGTTGAAGTGAAAGTCCTCGATGCGGGAATCTACGCGTGTATAGCGTCAGGCCGATACAGGCGTAGATTCCCGCAGAGAGGCATCGCCGCGGTCGTCGGGCGCGGCCACCCGGCCGTCGGCTCCGACCACGACGGCGCGTACGGCCGGACGCCGGTCGCCGAGATGCACGGCGAACACCACCTCCGCGTCGCCCTGCGCGGAGAAGACGAAGAAGCGCCAGCACAGTTCACGCCACATGTCGGACGGCTCGTCCGTCAGCAGCGACCCGGCGTGCGCCCGCCACGCCGCGCTCGCCCGCAGGTGCGACAGCGCCCGCCCGGGCGGCATCGGCCGCTGCTCGCACGGCGCCCGGTGACGCAGGCGGGAGACGACCTCGTCGATCTCGGGTGAGCAGGCGAGCAGCAGAACGACCCCGCCGCCGATCCAGGGCGCCGTCGCCGCGGTGACAGCAGGAAGTCCCGTGACGCCCACGGCCGCGACGAGGGCCGCCATCGCGGTGAGCGCCGCGGCCCGGCCGATCGACCGGAGCCCGACCGGCGCGTCGCTCACGTCTCCGAAGCAGCCGCAGCCGACGTCCGGCCGCCGCCTGCGCAGGTCCCACAGGACGTATGTCGCCATGGCGAAGAACGCGACCGGCAGCCACCGGGCGATCGGATGATCCACGACCAGCAGACCGGCCGCCAGCACGAGCTCGACCAGCGAACAGGCGTACATGGCGGGCCTGGCGAAGCGCTCGGGCATGAGCACCGCCGGGCCGAGCCGGGCCAGCGCGCCCGGAGACGTCTCGCGCCCGACGGTGGCCAGCTTGGCGACGCCGCCCAGCGCCAGGGTCACCACGAGGATCGGCAGCGCGGCAGCCGCGATGGTCGAAAGCACCGGTCACCCCAATCCGACGCGGGCATTGAAGCAGCCCTTGGTCAAGTCTCCACCGAGCGCGACGTACGAGCACGCGGTCAGCTCCACGATCCTGCCGCGCGGGGACGTGCCGCATTCCAGGCATCGGTCGCAGAACCGGCCGGCCAGGCATCCGCAGGCGACGATCGGCAGTGCGTCCGCGCGGCCGTCGCACACGTTGCGTACGCGCAGCAACGAGCCCAGCGCGAGGTAGGGCAGGCCGGCGCAGGAGACGCCGGCGTCGTCGCAGCCGGTGTCCTCGCGTTCGAGCATGGGATAGGCGAGGCCCTCCGTGATGCCCTCTTCTGCCAAGTCCGTGAGGTCCGCCCACACCGCCGTGCCCGAGATGCCCGTATCGCTTCCTCCGTACGTCGCCTGAGGCGGGGGCACGGCCGCGGCCCGGTAGGGCGGCTGCGAGGTCGCGGGGAGATGCGCGAACGACGTGCCCTGGTCGAGCAGCCCGATCGCGTCGAACAGATAGCCCGGCTCCAGCTTGGGATGCCGCACCCGGATC
Source organism: Microbispora sp. NPDC046973 (assembly GCF_040644495.1). Classification (NCBI taxonomy): domain Bacteria; kingdom Bacillati; phylum Actinomycetota; class Actinomycetes; order Streptosporangiales; family Streptosporangiaceae; genus Microbispora; species Microbispora sp. NPDC046973. Next base: position 158,043 of record NZ_JBEYWQ010000001.1, read on the forward strand.
CGCCCGGACGAGCGGTAGGGCACGACGATGGAGCGTTCCCGGCGATGGGGACCGCAGTCGAGCTCGACGGTGAGGTCGCGCCGGCCGCCGACCTCCCGGATGACGCCGGTGATCCGGGTGATGTCGGCCCAGATGCGCTCGGCGACCGTGCCGCCGCGCAGCGCCCGGACGACGACCCGGGCTCCGGCCGGCAGATCGCCGGGCGCCACCGTGCCCCCGCGCCACGCGGTCGCCCACGGCGCGATCACCAGGCGCCGCTGCTCGCCGTCCGCGGTCTCGAGGATGATCAGGTGCGGGCTCACGTCGAGGAGGTCGCCGCTGACCACGTCGAACGGCTCCGTCTCCTCCGGCGACCGCGGCGCGGGCCGGGGGTCGCGGCCGAGAACCGCCGCCGCCAGCTTGCGCCTGCGCTCTCCGGCCCGGTACGGCATCGCCCCTTCCACGCTCTCCAGCCTCACATGCCGGACGGGGATGGAGAGGCGTTTTTCCGGGCGATGGTGGCGTCCGGGATCAATATTCCTCCTCCCGGTGCAAGGCGTTGCCACCCGTTTCAGGCAAACCACTGCCCGACAGGACGTACGGCAAGGGCGACGGGCCGCCACCGGCTTGCCCGGTCTTTGCCCAGGCGGGTGCGAAACCTGGATTTCGGTTCAGCCGGATCCGGGGGCACGGCTGCGATTCTGGCACGAGATGCCTCTCTGGCCGGGTTGGTGATCCCTGATCGTGAACCATGAGGAGTTCCGCACGTACGTCCAGTCTCGCGGGGCGGCCCTGCTCCGCGTGGCCAATCAGTTGACCGGCAACCCCTGCGACGCCGAGGACCTCCTGCAGACCGCCCTCGCGCGCACGTACCTCGCGTGGGACCGCATCCGCGACCGGTCGTCGCTCGACGGCTACGTGCGGCGGGCGATGGTGAACATCAACATCTCCTGGTGGCGGCGGCGCAAGCTGGAGGAATACCCCTCAGAGGAGCTTCCCGACGTACCGGTGCAGCAGGACGCGCGGCACCGGTACGACGAGCTGGAGCAGGCGCTCGACCGTCTCCCCGCGCGGCAGCGTACGGCGATCGTGCTGCGCTACTACGAGGACATGACCGAGCCCGAGATCGCCAGGACCCTCGGGATCAGCGTGGGCACGGTCAAGAGTTCGGTCTCGCGCGGCATGGCCAAGCTGCGCGGCGATCTCGTCGTGCCCGACGCCCGCAAGAGCGTCAACTGACGCGTCGGTCAGCTGCCGGGGCTCGGACTCGGGCTGGGGCTGGGGGTCGGAGAGGGGCTGACCGCGACCGATCCGGCGGTGCCTCCCTGCGGGATGGGCTCGGGAGAGTACGTCGTGCCGGGCGGGGCCGGGGACGCGTCCGCCGGCTCGATCGGCGCCGGAGTGAGGGCGTCGCCGGTGCCCGGCGGCACCTGGACGCCCGAACGCCTGTCATAGGTGTCGTCCGCCCAGCAGCCCGACCACAGTCCCAGCTTGTCCATCTGCGCGCGGACCTGCTCGTTGTACTGCCACAGGGTGTAGCTGTGCTCGGGGAAGGAGTTCACGGCCTGGGCCAGGCCGGTCCTGACCATGTCGCCGTTGACGTAGACGCCCGTGGACGACCACAGGTAGATGAGGATGCGCCCCTTCTCGGGCACCTGCTCGGCGGCCCGCACGTACGCGGGCTTGCCCGGCGGGAGCAGGCTCATCAGCCGGGCGAACGCCTCCTCGGACCAGCAGACGCCCTTGGCGGGGGCGTCCGCCTCCAGCAGGCCGATCCGTACGGTCCTGCCGCTCGCGGTGACGACATCCGCGGTGTCGCCGTCCACGACCTTCTTGACGGTCACCTGGACGGCGTCCTTCGGCACGGATTTCGGTCGCGTGGTCGTCGTCGTCTTGGTGGGCTTGGCGGTCGGCTTCGGGGTGGCGCTGGGGCTCGGCGTCGCCGCGGCGGGGGTCTGCGTCTGCGTCTGAGACGGGCTCGGGCTCGGGCTCGGGGTCGCCGTGACCGCGGCGAACGCGGAGGTGGAAGCGGCGACGGGCACCGCGAGGGCCGCGGTGGCGAGGACGGCGAGTGCGCGTGAGGGGAAACGCACGGGCGCTCCATGGGCTCGGGTACGGGGGACTGCGTCGGCTGTCGTGGAGCCGTTTCCTGAATTACGGAGTCCACCAGAAATCGATCGTTTACGCCAGTCCGTCCGGTCGGTTCCCTCGAATCACGTTCCGGCGGGACTCAGCCCGTCTTGGCCCGCGCCGCCCTGCTCGCCTCCCGTACGCCGGCGGTCGCGCAGGGCCGTACGACGTCGCGGATCACCCGTAGCGCCTTCAGGAAATCGGCGAGCTGGTTCTCGGTCAGCAGCCCGGTGAACCAGGTCTCGATGTCCTCGACATGTCGGGGGAGCACCGCCCGCAACCGCTCCGCCCCCGCCTCGCTCAGCACGGCGTAAGAGGCGCGGCGGTCGCTGGCGCAGGCGTGCCGCTCGACGAGCCCGTCGCGTTCGAGGCGGTCGACCACGCGGGTGATCCCACTCGTCGACAGCGACGTCTGGGCGGCGAGGTCGCTCATCCGCAGTCGTCGTTCGGGGGAGCGGGCGAGGCGGATCAGGGTCTCGAAGTCGACCTCGGAGAGTCCGGCGGCGGCGAGGGTCGGGCTGGTCTTGCTCGACAGCCCGACGAAGACCTCCGCGAACAGGCCCATCGCCGTGAGCCGGGGGTCGTCGAATGGGTCCATGACCCAAGTCTACGGCACGATAGTTGACGCGAGGAATATTTCTCCGGTAGACATTTGCTTAGTGAGACATCCGCACAGCAACAATCTGGGGAGCAGCCATGAGCATCCGTGAGTGGGAGGGCCTGAAGGTCCCGACGGCCGGCGAGTTCGCGCTGGACAAGGCCCACACGCGCGTCGGTTTCGTCGTCAAGCACATGATGGTCAGCAAGGTCCGCGGCCACTTCGCCGACTACGAGGGCAAGATTGTCATCGCCGAGAACCCGCTCGAGTCCAGCGTGGACGTCGTCATCAAGGCGGGCACGATCGAGACCGGCGCGGCCGACCGCGACGGCCACCTGCGGAGCGACGACTTCCTGGGCGCCGACAAGTTCCCCGAGATCACCTTCCGCAGCAAGCGGGTGAGCGGCCTGTCGGGCAACGAGTTCACGCTCGTCGGCGACCTCACGATCCGTGACGTGACCAAGGAGGTCGAGCTCAAGGTCGAGTTCAACGGCGCCGCCAACAACCCGTGGGGCCAGGAGATCTTCGGGTTCGGCGCGGAGACCGAGATCGACCGCGAGGAGTACGGTCTCACCTGGAACCAGGCCCTGGAGACCGGCGGCGTCCTCGTCGGCAAGAAGGTAAAGATCGAGATCGAGGGCGAGGCCGTCCGCCAGGCGTAGCCTGTGCCGACGCTGAGGCGGGTTATCCACACCGTGTGCACAGCCCTTGTCCACATCCTGTGGACAAGGGCTGTGCATCGATCCAAAAGCCCCGTAGCGTGGATCTCCAGCACAGTGGGCGAGCTTCACCCGGCAATCCGCTTTGCCGCCTTGGACGATCGCCGGTACGCTGTGCTGAGCAACGCGCTACCAGGAGGCTTCGCCTAGTCAGGTCTATGGCGCCGCACTGCTAATGCGGTTTGGGTCTTAAGCCCATCCGGGGTTCAAATCCCCGAGCCTCCGCAGTTCAAAGCCCCTCTCGTCCTAACCGACGAGAGGGGCTTTTTGATCTCCAAAGGGCCTCTAGTTGCAGTTCTAGTTGCAGTTCTAGTTGCAGTTGCCCTCAGTCCTCGCCCCACAGGGCCGCCCCCATGCGCTCGCTGGCGTCCTTCACCTGGGGACTGGCGATGTGGGTGTAACGCTCAGTGGTCGTCACTCGCGCGTGGCCGAGGATCTCCTGTACGACGCGGATGTGGACGCCCTGCTCGACGAGGAGAGTCCCCGCGGTGTGCCGAGCGTCGTGGAGTCGGGCTTCCCTGACCCCGGCCTGGCGCAGGAGTGCCTTCCACATCTTGTAGTCCTCGCTGCGCTCCATCGGCCGGCCCCGGCGGGTCGGGAAGAGAAGGTCGTGATCCTCCCAGAGCTCCCCGGCCTCCGCACGTTCGGCGTCCTGGAGCTTCTTGTGCTCGCGCAGGATCGGAAGCAGCTCGGGAGGGCACTGGAGGGTCAGCCGACTCCGGCCCTTGCGTTGCCGAAAGACGATGCCGCCGCCCGTGCGCTTCGGGCACCGGTCGGCGTGCCCCGTGCAGTCCTTCGCGCACGTCCGCGTCGGGCAGATGTGGCCGCGCTTCGTGCAGCTCTGTGGACAGTCGGGATCGTGCTTGTGGATCCTGCACCGCGGCTTGCACGGCCAGCGGTGCCACTCCTTGCCGCACTCGTGTGGGTCGTCGCAGCCGTGCTTCCACGGTGCTCGCTGCGCCTGGTACCAGGCTTTGATCACGCCGGTTCCGAGGTCGACGAACGACCAGCGGAGGCCGAGCGCTTCGCCCTGGCGAATGCCGAGGGACAGTGCCACCGACCAGCGAGCCGCGTTCCGCCGCGACTTAGCCGCCTCCAGGATCTTGCGCGCCTCGTTCCGCGTCAGCGGCTCCAGATCAGGGTCAGCAGCGACCGGCGCGTCCACAAGCGTGGCGATGTTCCTGGTGACCTTGCTTCGCCGTACGGCGATCTTCAGAGCGCGGGACAGGATGCGATGCACTTTGAGGACGGTGCTCGACGAGCGGCCCTGCTCCAGCATCGTCGCGTACGCCTTGTCGAGGTGCTCAGGGGCGAGCCGGTCGAGGCGGTGACGGCCAAGCAGCGGAATGATCCAGTGACGGGTCTTGGACCGGTAGTCGTCGAGGGTCCGAGGCGCCATCTTGCCCGAGGCCACGAGCCGTTCGCAGATCACGTCGAGGTATTCAGTCATCCACTCGGCGACGGCCGGAACCTTGCCCGGCTTGGCTACCTGTCCGGTCCCGCGCTTGCCCTCCAGCTCTTGGACCTTGCGCGTGACCTCCGCCTCCGACTTCCCCATCCGGTGACGTCGATCAGGGGAGCCATCCGGCTTGATGCCCACGGTCACCCAGCCATGCCAGTAGCCATCCTGGCCCAGGTAGATGGACGAGCGCCCGTTCGGTTTGCGGTCGGCCATCACGCCGCCTCGTTCAGACGCCGGGCGAACTCCTGGAGGGCGTCAGCCGGGACGAGGCGGTACCCGTCGTACTTGATCGAGCGAAGCTCACCGCTCTTGATCAGCCGGAAGACCGCCGTACGGCTCATGCCGAGGATGACCGCCGCGTCCTTGGGTCGGTAGAAGAGTCTGTCCATCACGCTGCCCTCCCTTCAGTTGCCGAAAGATCTTGGCCGTCTGCCTCGGCCTGGAGCCGATCGAGGTGGTTGCGCCACCGCTGGCGCTCATGAACCGAGCGGAGCAGTCGGACGCCGATCATGGCCAGGTCGGGATCACCGGGCTTGACGGGTCGCCAGATGTAGCGGTGAGGGTCGACCGGCTCGTCTGGCAGGCCGAGGGCTTCCAGGACCCAGGTGCGGCGGTCCTGCTTGTGCTCGGTCAGGGTCTTGTTCGACCACTTGCGGGACACGAGGACGCGGCGGCCCGCGTAGCCGAGGTGATCGGGCTTGTGCGCCTTGCCCTTGCACCGGCCCGGAGCCATCCCCGGCTTGGCGCCCTTCGGCTGGATGCCGTATCGGAGCCAGTTCGGGCAGGTCGGAGAGCACGGCTCGAACCGCAGCGCCTCCAGCAGCTGTTCGGCGTGAGCCTTCCGGCGAGGGTCATCGGTGCCGAGGGCATCGCCGAGGCTCTTGGTCAGGTACTTGGACAGGTACTGAATGAGCTGGTCGGCATCCGGCGTCCCGGCAAGGACGCTCTGAATGTCGAGCTGGTCGCCGAAGCGAAGCACGTGAAGCGGTTCGGCGTCCTCGTCAGCGTCGAGCTGGTCGAGGGCCTGTTCCCAGGTGGGCAGCACTTCCCCCGTTTCGGGGTCGAGGTAGCCGGCCCCGTCCTCCCACACAGGCAGGTGGTCACCCTCGAACCGCACGACATCAGTGGGCGGCCACCACACTTGGTGATACGTGGCCGCGATGATCTGCCGCAGCTCCGCACGGGGCAGGGTCCCGCGGATCGCCATGTGCAGGTGCGGAGCGAGCCGCTTCTGAGGCTCGACGGTGGCGAAGTACTGCACGTCATAGCCCGCCACACGACGGAGGTTCTGCACGAACCGATCGACCAGCTTGGAGAAGTGCAGCGCATCGCGAGCCGCCCGCGCGTAGTCGTAGGCGTCCGGGTCGAGGGGCGCGCCCTCCAGCACGCGGCCATAGGACGGCAGGGTGAGCGTGACGAACATCGACGGCCGGTAGACCTTGCCGTCCGAGCCGGTGAAGGTCCGCCCGAGCGTGGTCTTGGTCATCTGTCGCTTGGGCAGGTCCGGGGCGTCCTGCCGCCGCTTGGTCGAGCGGGACCGCTTCCTGCTGGTCCGGCCGAGGACGTTGCCGCGCATCCCGGCGGCGTTGATCTCCTCGTCCAGCTCGACGATGGCGGCGTCCAGGTCGGTGGTGTCGCCGCCGGCCTTTTCGGTCTCGTCTCGCCAGGCTTGGACGTCGGCCCGCAGCTCCACGAGGTGACGCTGATACTCATCGGCGTTGTCGGGCAGGTTCACGGGCTCGTGGTCGAGGTGCCAGCCCTCCCGGCACTGCGCCCTACGGAGTTGCCGGTTGCGCTTGGCGCACGGCGGGCACTTGCTCTCCAAGGTGGCCCCGCAGGGAACGTCGATGACCTCAACCTGGCCGGTGAGGATGTCCTGCCGCCGCAGCGGCACGGGGCGGATGCACACGCCGTATTGCTTGGCGATCTCCTCGACGACGTCCCGCGCGAGCGGTTGAGCCATGCGGACGGCCCGAGGCGTGGACCGGTCGCTGAGCCGAGCGGGGGAGGTCGGCTGCTCTCCCCCGGCCTGTTGGGCGTCGGTGAGGTCGATCAACTGTCCTCCTCTGCGGTCTCGGGGATGGTGAGGGCGGTCTGGCCGCATTCGTGGCACTCGACCAGGCCGCGCAGGGGGTCGAGCCACAGGACGTTGAGCGCGCCGCAGGTGGAGCAGCGCAGCCCGTCGAGGAAGTGCGTCAGGCCGTTCATGCGGCCTCGCTTCGACCGCCGTATTCGGCGACCATCTGCCCAATGTCGGCGTCAGAGACGTAGGCGGCCCGGACCCGCACCGGATCAGGGGAAGTTTCGAGGCGGACGTAGCCGATGCCCGCGCCCCGTTCCGGAATCGGTGAGATGTGGTCGGCGAGTGCTCCCCGGTCGCGTGTGCCGTCGCCGAGAACCATGTCCACCTGTTCGGACTCATCGAGACGGAGGGCGATCTTGTCGGGGAACAGGTTGCGGATGTTCATGACCTCCTTGCGGGGGTCCTGGAGTGCGGCCCTGACGCCGACGCCGACCGCCCGGCCTTGTGTGGTGAGCGTGGCGAGGGCCGCCGTGATGCGCTGACGGAGTTGCTTGTCGGACTGGTAGGCGGTCAGGAAGGCGACCTCGTCGACGAGCACCAGGACGAACGGGTCATCGACGGTCGGCGTGTGCGAGCGCTGGAGGCCGGCGAACCGGTCGGCCCGCTCCTGCATCACGCACACGGCCTCGTCGAGCAGGTCGGCGCACTCCTTCGGATCGGCCGCATATCGCCTGCCGAAGAGCGCCCGGCCGAAGGACAGCTCCATCCGCTTGGGATCGAGCGCCCACACCTGCACCAGACCCGCACGCATCGCGGGGAGTAGGCTGCGGATTGTCGACCACAGCCACGAGCCCTTGCCGGCCCCGGTCGCTCCCGCGATGAGGACGTGCGTGCCGTGGACCTTGAGCCGGTACGGAGTGCCGTCCTCGCACCGTCCGACCTCCACCGGCCTCACCTCTACCGCCTCGGGAATCGGGACGGCGGGCAGGGGTTCGGCGAGCGGGTCGCGCCGGGGGAAGGTCAGCACGAGCAGCCCGGCCTTCGCGATGGCGACGCGGCAGGAGGGGGAGCCGAAGCCGTGGGCGAGGTGGTCGGTGCGGTCGGCCCAGTCCTTGACGGCCTGCCCTGACAGCATGCGCACCGTGACGCGGTCGGCCCAGCCGTCGCACTCGACCCGGAGCAGGCGGGGCAGGTAGTCGCGGCCCTGGAGGTGACGGCCGAGCCCGGACACGATCATCACCGGTTGCCAGTGCCGCCGGTAGATCCAGAACCGGCGCCAGAAGGCCAGCAGCCGCCAGCCGATCCAGCGGGCGAACGACGCCCGGTCGGCCAGCACCCAGCCGAACAACAGTGAGACGGGGATGGTGACGGCGGCCACCGCGACGGGCCAGCCGTACCGGACCCAGATCACCCGGGCACTGCGAGCACCGCGACCGCAATGGGGTGGACGAGAAGGGTACGGACGAGACCGGCAACCATGCGGCCGAGGAAGACCAGGACGGTGAGGATCGCCGGGGTCTGGACGACGGCCGGTTTGAACACGACCGCCGTGTCTGGAGTAGTGGACACGAGGTTGCGCACCTCGCCACCGGGAAGGCGCTTGAGCATAAGCTGAACTCCTCTCTTGTGATGCGCAGTCAGGGAGAGACCGAGGGGCCGCCGGAAGTTGCCGCTTCCAGCGGCCCCGCTTGCGTCAGGCCGCCGAGTCGGTGACCTGGGCATGTTCGGCGTGCAGGCGTTCGCAGTCGGCCAGGTACCGCGCGGCGGCGTTGAAGATCTGCCGCGCGACCTCCAGGTCTTCGGCGGTGACCGGTCCGGCCCCGGTGGTCGAGACCGTCACGTCCGCCTCGTCGGACTCCAGGACCAGGTACGGCCGCCCGGACTCCAGCACCCGAGCCCGCGCCCGAGTGATCGACGCGTAAAACGAGATGCCGATCCGGGGCCGCTCGCCCGGGTCGATCGACATCGACACGTGGGTGTAGGGACCGTGCGTCATCAGGCCACCCCGCGCCCGTTGGCCAGGCCGTGAAACCGCCGCTCGACCGACCGGGCGAACGAGGCCGCCTCACGGGCGAGCTGCCGGGCGAACTCGACATCGGCCGGGCTGACCTGGTCGCTGTCCGAGGTGGACAGCAGCACCGAGGTCGAGCCGAAGTCCAGCGCCAGCACCGGCGTGCGGGCCGGGTACGGCATGGTCTTGGCCGAGGCCCCGCCCCCGGTGTTGAAGCTGATCACGGCCGAGGGCCGCAACGTGCGCCGCCCCATCACGCCGCATCCTTCGCAGCACTGCCGGACTTGCTGGCCCCGGAGCGGGGAGCCCGCATCACCCGAGCCGAGATCGAGTAGGCCAGCCGCCCCGTCGCCTGATGCACGTACGGCTTGACCTCCAGGCCCTCGAACTCGGCCGGGGCCAGCGGCACGCCCGGCAGCGACGGCGGAACGACCGGCTGAACCTCAGCGAGGATCTTCACGGTCACCGTCTTCTGCGCGGCCTTGAGCGAGGGGTCGGCGTCCATCACCGGGACCTGCCAGACCGGCAGGCCAGTGACCTTGTCCTTGGCCTGGACATCGCGCTTGGCGTCGAAGTCCTTCGCCGCGGCCACCTCACCCACCACGTAGCAGCCGTGGGGGAACAGCAGCTCGAAGCTGATCGGGATTGGTCCTTGCAGTGCCATCGTTCACCACCTCCTTGTCCACCCCCCTAGACAGGGCCGGCCAGTCCGCGATGAGGACTGTCTAGAGGGCTATGCGAAGACCATAGCAGCGGCGTCGGGAACTGTCTAGGGGGGTATGCAGCTCGTACGCCTAGCCGCTGTGAGACCACACTTCTACGCTTTCGGTCAGGAAGTCCGAAAGCGTCCTTGAGTAACAAGTCTCCTTTTTGTGACGATAATTCAGTTGCACCATGCAGATCAGAGTCCGCCCGTCCTGGTGGCGTGACAGGAGCAGGCACGACAAGAGAGAAAATCTAAAATGGAAGAGAAAATCAATCGTATTTCATTGACGGCTGCACTGATTGGGGCGTCAGTATCGATTGATTTCGACCCTCCCGGCTCAGCGGGGCCAATCGTGTGGGAGGCGACTGATCTGGATGAGTTCCTGCAGATGGTTACGTCGCAGCACCCTAGTGCTGTCCGTATCCTTACCAGTGAATGGACGGAAGAAGATGTCGTCCAGCTTATCGACGACAACTCCATGTGGTTGCCGGAAGATGAGACTCTAGAAATAGTGGAACCGGGAATTGAGCCGCTAGTAGTGGAGGCTCGCGACCGAGTGGGGACGGTCGTCCAGTTAACGGCAACCTTTGTCGTCGATCGCGGAATCCATCGCTGGACCTATCTTGATGACGCTTGCTCAGACTTGATAGATCGCTTTGTATTACGCGCTCAAGAAATTTTGAACGACGCTGCGAGTATGACCGAAAGGGGAAGGTTAGACCAACTTGAAGCCTCATCTCGCCAGCGGCTCGACGAACTAGCAGGGCTCTTCAAGAGCCAGGCCAAAATTGCCTTTCATACGACTTCGCAGGGATGGTCATGGCCTGTGACCTCCCTCCTCCGAGCGTCGCAGGATGAAGCGCCGCTTGGAGCGTTCGAACGCTGTCAGTTTATAAACGACGAGCACGCTTCTCTCTGTACGGCTATCTGTGACAGAAGCCCGGCTCGCGATGAGGGACGCTGCAAGCGGTTGGCGGAACGTGGTATTTACCACGAGAATAAGGGGCGTTGGTCTCAAGAACTGCTTCGACAACTCCTAGAGGATGAAACCTATCTGTGCGGCTCTAATTCTCAGGCGCGCTGGGAGCGCTGCCTACAGTTGGTTGGAAATCTAGTAGAGGAGCCGTTCGCGAAACCGGACTATTGGTATGCGACGTTCTCGAATGCTGAAGGAGTGCGGAGGAATCGGATAATTCCTGCGCGGAAAATGGAGCTTGAGCGCAGCATTCCTCGCCTTGCGTTGGATCTCGCAAGTAGCACACTCTTTGAGAGAGCGAAGACCAAGATGGAACGCCGACAATTGGCCCGGGCTCTCCTGCTGGCTGCTGATCCCCTTGGGGCCAAAGGATCAATCACAGTCCTTACTAATGCTCTCCTCGCAGAGGTTGAGCGGATATAGACAGGCCAATCGCTATTGATGAATGTCGGCGTTCTCTAAAACGTTCGTCTTGAAATTGTGGCCTTGGGTGCAAGCACTAGCTAGCAGGGAGACTCAAGGCGGCAATAGACGGCAGTTGCGTCGTCGTTGGGCTTGCTACGCGGCCAGCGTTCCCCTTGGGGGTCGGACCGTTCAGCTTGACGGACTTGCTGGATCAGTTCGACTGGGCCGTCGTGCGCTAGGACGTCGAGGAGTTGCCGCCAGGCAAGGAGGCGGTAACGGTTGACGGCGTCGGCGGCTCCGTCGGTGAGTAGGGCCGCGGCCTGTACATGGTCGACGGGGATGGTGCCGGTGAGGGCTTGGTCGGCGGCGAGGGGGTCGGTGGAGGCGACCCAGAAGCCACCGTCGCGGTTGCGGTACTGGCCAAGGGTTTCGACGTACTCGCGGCGGGCTTCGGCGTGTTCGAGTGTGCCTCCGGGCAGGCTGTCGAGCCGTGCGCGGTGGGGTGCGGCGACTTGTTCTAGTCGGTCGTCGCAGGTCACCATCGGCTCGGCGGTGCCGGTGTCGAGGATGAGAGTGCTGTCGCCGAGGACGAGCCAGTCGAGATGGTCGGCGGCTTGGCGGAGCATGATGACGGTCGCGGAGGGGGATCCGCCGTGGGTCAGGTCGCAGGTGAAGTCGTGCAGTGAGGTGACGTGCTTGATGCCCTGGGCGAGGAGCTCGGGCAGGGGGCCGGCGCTTTGAGTCATCTCGGCGAGCAAGGTGGAGCCGAGGGTGTGGGAGTACCACCGCACGCTGTGCGAGCAGGACGAGGTGACACCTGGGGGGATGCTGGCGCCGTCGAGGAGGACGACGGCGTCGGCGGTGGCGCCGATGAAGTCTTCGTTGGGCCGGTCGGGGTAGGCGGGTTCACTGGCGAAGGCGACGCGCATCAGGTGTCCTCGTGCCGGTAGAGCGGACTGGCCAGTTCCGCCCGCACTGGTTCCCCACTTTGCGGGTCGTATTCGACGCCGACCACGCAGGAGAAGCGGCGATCGCCGACCTGCCCCCACAACGTGGCGATCTCACTGGCGAGAAGGTGGATGACGCCGAGGGAGCCGTTGGGGTGGATACCGGCGATGGCCAGGAACGAGCCGTTGCCGTCTGGGCGGGGCAGCCGGCCGAGGAAGGCCGAGTCGGTCGGCTGCTTTGGGTCGAGCTGGGAGCCGGAGCGGTACTCGCGGCCGGTGCGGGTGTCGACGAGCTTCCAGCCGGTGTCGTCTCGGTCCCAACGGATGACCGGGTCGGCGTCGTACGCCTGCCGCATGGCATCGGACATACGGGGGCCGCATATGACGAGCAGGCCGGGCCGGTTGAGGTCGATCTGCCCGTCCACGGTGACGTTGTCGGTGGCGACGGTCAGGCCGAAGGTCCGGGCGAGGTCTTCCAAGCGCTTGCCGGCGCGCATGTCGTCCAGGGCGACCATGGAGCGGCCGGTCGCTGCGTCGTGCCGCAGCGGGGTCACTACGGTGACGGTGCCGACGCCGAGGAACGCGCCTTCGGGGGCGGGGCCGGTGTGACGGATCTGGTGGATACGCCCGCGGGACAGTCCGGCCTTCTCCGCGATCTGCGCATACGACATGCCTTGGGCGTGGAGTTCTTGGATGACGCGGCGGCGGAGCCGGGCCAGTTCGGTGACTTCTTGCTGGGCGGCGTTGAGTCGTTCGGTGGCGACCCGGAGCAGCAGGTAGGGATCGTCGATCGCGGCGATTTTGTCCAGGTCGCTCGGTGGCACAGTTCCTCCTTGATGGTGCGCACCCGAGTCTAGGCCCCTAGACGAAATGCCGTCTATCCCTCTTGACAGTACGATTTTGGCGGGTTTGCCGGTCGTTGGGTCCACGGCCCGGATCGCTGAGCGCCGGTTAGGGACACCGCGCGGGCTCACCGCGCCATTCCCGTGAGCAGCGCCGCCCAGACCTCACGCGCGCGGGCAGTAGGCCAGCGGTGGGTCTCGCAGATTGCGGGTGCGTCCTCGTTCTGGAGGGTGCGCCGGATGAATCCTTGGCCGCCCGCCTGGCACAGCTCGTAAACCATGGCCAGGCAGTCGCAGGTCCAGGCGAGCACTCGTACCCGCGCTCCGTCCGAGGGCTCGAACCATTCCAGCTTCGTGCACCCGGGCTGCCGGCGATCGGGGACGTGCGGGCTCACGCAGCTCATGACCGGCCCGTCGCTGCAGTGGCGGCGGCGATGGGGTCGACTTTGAGCAGCGCCCAGACGGTACGGCCGGCCTGGTTGCCGTACACGCCCCAGTTGTCGGCCAGGGAGGCGACCAGCAGTAGGCCGCGGCCACCTTCGTCGTCGCTGGGCCGCACCAGCCGGGGGGCGCCGGGGCCGCCTTCGTCGGTGACGCCGAGCCAGACTTGATCGGGTTCGGCTTGGATGCTGACGATGAACTTGCCTCCGAAGCGGGCCGAGGCGGTGTGACGGACGGCGTTGGTCGCCAGTTCGCTCACGATGAGTTCGGCCGACTCGACGACCGGCCAGGGGCCGAGGGTTGCGGTGATGAAGCGGCGGGCTTCGGTGACCGAGGCGGGGCGGCCGAGGAAGTGTCGGGACAGGCGCCATGGGGGCATGGGACACGCTCCGTCGTATAGGGGGCTATACATGCCTTTGACTGGAGCGTATGACCAACGCTAGAGGGTTCTCAAGGAATACGACGCATAAATGCGTCAACCGTCGAGCTGCTTCGCCAGCTCCCGGAAGTCCGCGGTGATCTCGCCCAGCAGCGCCCGCAGGTCGTCTTCGTACACGGCCGCGCCCGCGAACGCCTCGAACGCCTCTTCATGAGCGCCGATCTCGGCCGCCTCCGTCAGCGTGAGATCACCGGTCAAGCTCTCCACCACACTCACCGACCCGTCGAAGATGGTGAACCCGTGCAGCGGAAAGGCCGGAGCCTGCACCTTCCACGGCACGACGCCGAGCCGGACATGCGGCAGCGTCGACACCTGGGCCAACCGGTCGAGCTGCGCCAGCATCAACGACGGCGACCCCGGCCACGTACGCACCGCACCCTCCGTCAGCACGAACGCGAACCGCCGGCCCTCCTCGAACAACACCGCTTGAGCCTCGACCCGTACGGCCGCCGCCTGGGCCGCATCGTCCTCATCGACATCACGGCCGATCGCCACCGCCAGCCGCGCATACTCCGCCGTCTGCAACAGCGCGGGGATCACCGCCGAGGAGAAGACCGCTATCCACTGCGACGAGCGCACCCGCGCAGCGTTCGCCGCCTCCCGGCCAGCAAGCCCATCTTTTAGTCGCGATACCTCGTCACGCAGCCGCAAGAGCAGCGCGTCCAACTCAGAGCGAGCGTCGTCATCGAGCTGGAGAGCTGTGGACACTCGCTCAACCGTCTCCGGCGTCGGCAGCAGCCGTCCTGTCTCCATCCGGGAGATCGTCGGCTGCGCCACCCCAGCCCGATGAGCCAGCTCCTTGCCGGTCAACCCCGCGTCCCTGCGCAGCCGCCGCAGCAGCTCGCCTAGTTCCCGCAACCGATCACGCCGCTCTTGCACGCAAGCGTTCTACCAGATCCAGGGCCGGGAAGGGTTAGTCAGACCATGGAACGCCCGTGACACGGAGCCACTCAGCCTTAACGGCTTCAGGATCCCTCTCTCTAGCTTCTATAAGGGTTATTCCGCAATACCTAGCTAGGTCATCCCGCTTATGCCGATGCGCCAGGGTCATTGCGACATGGGCAGGTTCAACGGCCGTAACCGGATCGCCGGCATCGACTGCGCAACGGGCATACACGGCTAGGGCTTCCGGAAAGCTCCCTCGCTGCAATCGCAAATCATCCTTAGCTAGATCAGCAAGTAAATGGACACTCTCGAGGGCTGCAACCAGTGCCTCTCGATGCTTGCCGCCAACATTAAGCGCCTGACTTAGGGCTATCATACTTTTCGCTAGTTCGGTTGTATTGGGATGGGCCTGATTCTGTGTTAGCTCCCGTCGCAGACTAACGGCCTCCTCGGCTAGGAGAATTGCCTTTTCGGGCGCTTCCTCTACCAACTCGTTGGCGTAATTCGTCAGCGCAAGGGCCAAGTCATTTGCGTATGCAGACCGGTTGCTCTTGACAAGCCCACGTAGGAGCGCAATCGATTCCTCTAAGGCCGCACGGGCGTCCTGCGAGCGGCCGACCGCACTGTAGACCCTGGAAGCAATATTCAGAGCTGTCGCCAGAGGATAAGAGTGAGCCTTTGGGTTGGATTCGACTAGGCGACGATGAATCTGTACCCCTTCTTGAGTTACAGTAGCCGCTTCTGTAGTTTGCCCGTTTCGCATGAGGTAAGCAGAAAGATTTGTCAGGGCAGCGGCATATTCTGAAGTGCATGTATCCGGATTATCTGCATAGAGGGAACGATAAATTTCGACAGCTCTGCGCCCTTGCCGCAAAGCATCCTCGTAGCGGTCAGTGAAAGCATATATAGTCGAGGCATTCACGAGGGACGCTGCAAAGCGTTGAGAATACTTTTCGCCCTCTTTGTTGTAGAGCATTGCATATAGGTCAACGGCGCGTTCAATTGGATCTAACGCTTCTGACGTGCGACCATTTTGATGCAGGAGCATAGCAACGCTGCCAAGTGAATTGGCAAGCGCAGCCATTTCAACCATGCCGCTCTGGGCGGCGATCCCTCTCATCTCGAGAGCCCGCTGCGATACTCGCAGCGCATCATCGAGTCGACCATTCTGAGCTAGCCGGTTCCCCAGCGCATATAGTGAGGCGGCATAATCGACTGCGTAGCTCTCTGGGTCACTGAAAGCTAAACGCTCATGTACATCTACAGCACGCTCAGCGGCAGTCAATGCTTCCTTGTGCATGCCACTATGAGAAAGGCGTAATGAAAGGGCATCCAGTGCCCGCACCAGATAGTGGCCGTACTCTTCAGGGCTTTCGCCTGCTGCTACGGTGAATATCGCAACTAGGAGCTGAGCCGTCTTAAGCGCCAAGGGATTTAGCAAGCTGCTACTAATTGGGAAGGAGTCCGCGAAGGCGGCGATCTTTATAAGGTTATCTGGATCATCCTTCACTGACTCGAGTAGTGCATCGAATGCTGCCAGCAAGGGGTATGGGTTCTCGCTTCTGGGTGCGACATCAACTGCAACGGTCGCAAGGTCTGGGTCAGAAACAATTAGACTGGTTAGCAGCGGTCCTAAATCTGTTTGGTGACTCGCTGCGCGGGCGAGTACGGTGATCGAGCGGTATGCCGCCGCTTTATTCTCACTACTTACCAAGTAGGCTAATAGGTCAGGCTCCTCGCGAAGCGCTCTAGCTATTAGATACTCACCAAGCCTGTCCGGCTGAAGCGGCCCCCAAAAAAATCCGTCCATGTCCAGTGCATAAAGATCATGAAGCCATATCGCGCCCTTTAGCTTTATATCTTCACTTTGGTCACGAAACCCAGGAATGCGGGAGAGAAAGTAAAAAGCCTCATCCTCAGTAATGGCGCTGCACAGGGTAGCAGCTACCACGGCACGCCTCAGTACGCGCCTATGAACATTCACGCCACTCGCTCGCGCAACCGCCATCCAATACGGCTCCTCATGCGCAACTATTATTTCCTCTGGGCTGCCACCGCTCGAAGCGAGCGCGGGTTCCAGAAGGTGAGCGAGAGCCTCCATTTGCAACATGAGTGGAGACCCATAGCGAGAGTCGCCTAGATTAGGAATTTGAAGATCGTTTGGTACATGCACCCCCAGCCGACGTCCCAAATCACGACAGGCATCTATGTAGGCAGCTTGGCGACCCTCTATCGTCTCTTCCAGAGGCGGCAACTGGGCAACTTCTATAGCAGGTATAGTCCCTACCCCTGCATGGTTGGCTACAATTTGTTCCCACCAGTCGCCGGCGGAACGGGATATGAGTAGCAGTTTTAGGGCTGAGTTACTGTGCTTGCGCTCGGCTATCAGCCGGATGAGCTTATCTACCTTCTCGGGTCGTGTTTCCGCATAGTCTAGGACCAGGATCGTTGATGTTTCTATGCGTCGAATGTATTTAGATGCGGAATCCAGATCCGCGTCTGCGAGGATCCACCCGGACATCCAGCCTTGGTCGCTTAGTCGGTCAATTAGTTCGCCCGCAAATCGACTCTTTCCCTGTCCCCCCGGGCCGGTTAGCAGGCGAATGCCAACGCCACCTGCGGTACACCAAGCGACGAAGTCTGCCAAGAAACCGGATCGGCCGCGAAATTTGACGGCTCTTGCCTCTGCTTTCAAGAGTGACGCGTAGGAGATCCGATCTCTTGATAACAGCGAGGCCTGCCGAGCACTTGTGAGGATTGGGGCAATCTCGGCAGGCTCGAGGCGAGGAATTGATCCGTAAAACCTCTCGAGTGTTGAACGGAAAGCGTCGTCCTGAACGAGCCTTTCAATCGGCAAGACAGTGAGCCTAGCATGATGGTAGTTCTTGGTATCCTCAACTACCAGGCCGATCAAAAGTTCATTGCAGAAGACCGCGGCGCCGGACATTCCGGCCCATGGAGTTGCACTTGAGCTCTTTACGGGAATGGCACCATCGATGTCTAATTGATAATAGCGCCCTGTTATTGCGGTGAGCGGATTTATGGTGCCGGTTCGTTGATCTGGGAACCTACTTCCTGCTGCCTGACGTTGCGCTGAAGGAAAACCAACTAGTTCGCATGGAATATTAGGGGCGGACGATGCAAGTGTCCCCCATCGCAGATGGAGCTTCAAAGAATCTATCGGACG
Source organism: Microbispora sp. NPDC046973 (assembly GCF_040644495.1). Taxonomy (NCBI): domain Bacteria; kingdom Bacillati; phylum Actinomycetota; class Actinomycetes; order Streptosporangiales; family Streptosporangiaceae; genus Microbispora; species Microbispora sp. NPDC046973. Next base: position 175,793 of record NZ_JBEYWQ010000001.1, read on the forward strand.
TGTGTCTGCGATTTGCAGTAGCGCCGCATCGTGGACAGGGTCCATCCATGCTACGCGGCATGCGAGCCAGTCGGGCTGATTCAGCAACCTAACTTTGGGATCGCCGTTTGGTACCACGTGCCCAGCAGTTAGAAGGAGAGTGGGAGCTATCCGATATCCGGTTCCGTAGTTACCGTCACACCAAACCTCTGCAACCCTGGCATGCTCCACCGTATTCTCCTTCCTTGGCAAGACGGATGATTAGGGAGGAGGAGGAGTGCTCTCTCGGTCTGATACTCGCCAAGGCTGGTCGGACTCGCGAATCCTGGGCTTTAGAGTGACCTTCAGGCGGTGGGTCCTTGATTCGTTGAGGCCTTCTGTGGCACCAATGCCGATGACCCATACTTTAATCTGCCCGTTAAGCTTTGCATCTCTTGTGACGCTGACATTGAACTCCAGTTCGACATCGCCTAGCTCAAACTCGAGATCAGACCCATCTGCGCTGTTTTTTGCCTGTATCAGCTGCCTTCTTACGGCTTCAATGGCATCCGTAACGTCCAATCGTGCAGCCTCATCGAGCTGAGCCTCTCTGGTCCGTACTTCACCCACGGGCCAGTCCCCTTCCTGCTGTGCCATAACCTCATGTTAGAAACCCAATGCCTGATGTGCTGCCGAATTGGTCTGATTGTAATCAAGCGGCGGCGCGGCGCGCCGCCGCACCGCGGCCCGTCGCCCGCCCGCCGTCCGGGCATGCGGCCTGGAGGCCGGTCCCGGCCGGTAGCGGCTCGGGCCGCCCGTCGCACCGCAGCACACGCCGTAATCCAACGCACCCATCGACCACAGCGCCGCGCCGCTGCACGCTGCTCTTCGTGGCGCCTCATACTTCGCCTGGTCCCCGTCATGCCTTGCCCCTGCCTGGACACGGGCCTCACATACGCAGAATGCTCAGAACATGGAGCCCATGACGTACGAGGATGTGGTGGACCGCTTCGTGCAGGAGGTTCCGGAGCTCGATCCGGTTTGGCGGGAGCACGTAGCTGATAACGGAGAGGTCCTACCGCACGTGCTGTTTTGGCACGTCACAACGTTCGTCCTTGACGCGCATGAGCGAGGAGACCAAAAGCTCGTCGAGCGCTGCCTCGACTTCCTTGAGCGTGCCCTTCAGTCGACAGACATCCGTGTGCGGGAACTGGTTGGAACTTCCTTCGTGTACAGCGTTGGCCCGTGGGATCCGGCTGTTTGTGACTTCATCGGGACGTGGCCTCCGCTTCTGCGAGAGCAGGCAGCTCGTGATGGCTGGCAGGCAACGGAAGCGCGTAACAAATCCCGCTGAAGAGTGGATGCCTCCGGCGGGGGCTCTTCGGCTCCGGGATAGCGCCGAGCTGGAGACCGCGGGCCGTAGATGGCTGGGGTAAGTGCCCGCGCATCCCTTCTGCCATCGACCCAGGCGGAGCCCAGCAGACCGGCTCCTCCGGCTCAAGCCCGTCTGTGACTCTTGGCGTCCAATGGCCGTGGAACGGCGACCGGCTAAGGTGCACGCGAAGACGGGCTTGCGCCTCCGTCACCAGCCCGCTGCCGCTTCGCGGTGGGTCGACGGCATACGGGATGCGCGGAGGGCGAGGCGTGCGCGTCCGCGCAGGTCACGAGCCCGCTCTAGTTGCAGTTTTAGTTGCAGTTCCCCGCCGTCCCAGGCCGTTCCAGGAGGACCGCCGAGCGGTGTTGGTCCAGGTGGAACGGATCGGGACGGTCGAGAGCCGAGCTGCTAATGCGGTTTGGGTCTTAAGCCCATCCGGGGTTCAAATCCCCGAGCCTCCGCAGTTCAAAGCCCCTCTCGCTGACTTCAGCGAGAGGGGCTTTTTTGATCTCCAGACCGATGAGGGTTGCAGATGTGGGTGTAACGCTCTGTCGTCGTGACGCTGGCATGGCCGAGGGTCTCTCGATGCCGACGACGGGCCGTCGCAGACGTAGTCAGAGCTCAAGCACCATGAGGACCTCGTCGCGATCATCGCCGGGGGCGAGCCGTAGCGCACCGGGCCACCGGCCGATCTCTTTCCAACCGAGCCGCCCATAAAAGTCTTCGAGGCCCACACCGCCCCTGGCGGCGAGGTGGAGTTGTTCGAGTGCCATCTCTTCGCGGGCCACCTGGCGCACCTCGCGCATCAGCGCGGCGCCGATGCCCCTGCTGCGGAAGCTCGTGTGCGTTTGAAGGTGATGAACCGTGCCCCAGTGAGCGATCAGTGGGTCAACGCTCCTGCGTACGTTCAGCCAGCCGGCGAGCGTCCCGTCGACGAGGGCCACGAGCAACCGGCTGCGCTCCGGATCGAGGCCGGCGATGAGCTGATCGGCCACCACGGCGACCTCATCGAAGCTGACAGGAGGGAAGGGGAAGCCGGCCGCGCCCCCGGCGTTGGTCACCGTGACCCAGCACTCGATCAACTCCCGCCGCAGGGCGGACGACATCTCCTGTCCGTCGGTGATCTGCAGAAACACCGGAACACCCGCACGCATCATGCCCCCAGCCTGGCAGAGCCCTCCGGCAGGCCGCTCCTACGAGGGCTGAGGTGGGAGCTCGGATCCCTTCTGCCATCGACCCAGGCAACCCCGGCAGACCGCTCGACGCCGGCTCCATGGCGAGGCCCGATCTTCACGCCAGTGAGGCAGGTAGGCTGACCTCGCGGTTGCCGGCGACGGTGAAGGAGCCCCTGATGACCACCGATCCAACGCTGACCCGGATCGGCCAGGGGGTGGAGTTGCATCACCACCGAGGTCAGCGTGACGCCGCTCGCGACCTGTTCGCGCAGATCTGGGACGACATCGGCGGCGAGCAAGGCGATCCGCTCCATGTTTGCGTTCTCGCCCATTCGATGGCCGATGTGCAGGACGACGTGCGCCAGGAGCTGATGTGGGATCTGCGAGCGCTTGCCGCCGCTGATCGGGTCACCGCTGAGGGGATGGCGCAAGCCGGGGTGACGCTGCCGGTGGCGGGCCTGTATCCGTCGTTGCACCTGAACTTGAGTGAGTGCTATCGCAAGCTGGGCGATCTCGATCGCGCCCGTGAGCACCTCCAGCAGGCCCGAGCCGGAATCGGCGCACTTGGCGACGACGAGTACGGGCAGCTCATCAAGGGCGGCCTGGAGCGGCTGGCCGAGCAGCTGGGCGAGACCATCTGACTGCGAACCCGGCGAGTCTCCGCACTAGCTGTCGATCTGCGTCGTGGGCGCTTTGGGCAGGGTTGTCCTCATAGCCAGACAGGTGACACTCATCCGCCTGACCAAGGCCACCTCCGGTGGAACCCTCCGGCTTCGGGATGACGCCGCGCTGGACTACCGCTCCACTCAACGAGGAGAAAACAGCTAGCGGCGTCCCGGCCATCGCGCAATAGCATCCGATCATGGACCCGCCACCCGATCTCGACCGCGCGTTGGGCGCTCTCTACGGAGCCTTCTCTCGGTATCCGCTTCCAGCCAAGACCGACGCATGTGAGCACTGCGTGTCAGCTGAGCGGGTGCGCGCGGCGCGTGCCGCACCACTTCGGATGCTCAGCGCATCCGCGCTGGAGCCCTACGCCTGGAATGGCCTGTACACATGGGGAGACGTCGAGGAGTTCAAGCACTACCTGCCCCGGCTGCTGGAGCTGCTCATCCTCGAAGAGCTCGACGGGGTGCATGCCCGCTCCTTGATGCTGCGACTCGGCGTCAGGTGGCAGAACTGGAGAAGGATCGAGCGGGATACCGTCGTCGCCGCCGTCGGCGCATGGTGGCGGCACACCCTGAACCACTATCCGCGCGACGTAGACGTCATGACGATGATCGAAACCATCGCCGCCGACCTGAAGCTGGACCTGGCTCCCTACCTGACCGAGTGGGAGCCGAACACCACCGAGGCGGCGGCCCGCCACATGGCGTGGCTCATGCACGACTTCACCGTCGCCGTCGCCCAGGACGCCGAGTGGTACGTGCTTCTGGACAGATGGATCAGGGGAACGGCACCCGCGGCGATCCTGGAGCGCGCGTTCTTCTCCGCCAGTTCACCGGAAGTGGCCCAGGAACTCTCCGACGCGCTTGAGACCCACCGCGTCTGGAGCCGGCACTGAACCGCAGTCAGCCGGTTTCCTCAAGCTCGTGGCGCGGCCCCGCGACCGACTCGGCCACTTGTCGATGCTGATCGGCCCGCCGAGCTGCCGGGACGAGGGCGGCCCACGATCGTGGTCGAGCGCCACCCAGCGCCACGGCAGCCGGGCCCGGGGCCCGGCTGGATCACCGCTTGGCCACGAAGACGTGCGCGGCGGTCTGCGTGGGGAGTTCGGCGGCCGCCCCGCCACTGCCGAGCGTCACGCGGCCGGGTGACGACGTCACGTGTACGACCGCGCCGGGCCGCACCCCGGCGTGCCGCAGGGTGTGCATCAGCCGGGCGTCGGTCTGGATCGGCTCCCCAATGCGCCGTACGACCGCGCTCGTGCCGTCCGGCCCGGGTTTCAGGTCGCTGAGGCTGACGGTGTTCTCGTCGAGGAACGGACCCACGGTGCGCTTCTCGCCGAGCTCCTCCAGGCCCGGGATCGGGTTGCCGTAGGGCGACTCCGCCGGGTGTCGTAGCAGTTCGAAGACGCGGCGTTCGACGGCCTCGCTCATCACGTGCTCCCAGCGGCAGGCTTCGGCGTGGACCTGCTCCCACTCCAGCCCGATCACGTCGACGAGCAGGCACTCCGCCAGCCGGTGCTTGCGCATCACCCGCGTGGCGATCCGCCGTCCCTCCTCCGTCAGCTCCAGGTGCCTGTCGCCGGCCACGTGCAGCAGACCGTCGCGCTCCATGCGGGCGACGGTCTGGCTGACGGTGGGGCCACGCTGGTTCAGGCGCTCGGCGATGCGGGCGCGCAGCGGGACCACGCCTTCCTCCTCGAGCTCCAGCATGGTGCGGAGGTACATCTCGGTGGTGTCGATGAGTCCGGACATGCCGTTCGTCAGGCGGGGGTTTCGGCGGTGGCGGTCAGGACCGCGCGGCCGAGGGTGTGGCCGGCCATGGTGAAGCCGAGGAGGGCCGGGGTGGCGTCGGCCGGGACGCCGATGGACTCGACATCGAGGGCGTGCACCACGACGAAGTAGCGGTGCGGGCCGTGCCCGGCCGGCGGCGCGGCGCCGATGAAGCGGGCCGCGCGCACATCGTTGGGCAGCTGGAAGGCGCCCTCGGGCAGGCCTGAGCCTGTGTCGTCGCCGGCGCCCTCGGGCAGCTCGGTGACGGTCGCGGGGATGTCGGCGACCGCCCAGTGCCAGAAGCCGGACCCGGTGGGGGCGTCCGGGTCGTACACGGTGACGGCGTAGCTCTTGGTGCCTTCGGGGGCGCCGCTCCAGGACAGCTGCGGGGAGATGTCCTTCCCGCCGGGGACACCGGAGGAGAACTGCTCGGGCGGCCAGGCGGCGCCGTCGGTGACGGTGGTGCTGGTGACGGTGAAGGAGGCCGCCTCGGGGAGGCGGGCGAAGGGATCGTTGGCGCTCATCGCGTCGTTCCTTTCAGATCGTGCTGCGGGGCGGCGGTGATGCGGCCGACGGAGAGTCGGCGTTCGCACGGAGACAACCGCTGTCGCCGTCGACACAATCGACTATAACACGAATAATCGATTATTTGTCGAATCGTCTATGCTGGCCGCGTGACTCAGATGGTTGCGCCTGGGAAGCGGATGCTCTCCGAGCAGGTCTACACACACCTGCGGAACGCGATCATGCGCGGGGACTACGCCCCCGGTGACGCGCTCAAACCGCAGGACATCGCCAAGGAGCAGGGCGTGAGCCTGGCAGTCGTACGCGAGGCGCTCGTACGGGTGGTCGGGGAGGGTCTGGCCGACCGGTTGCCCAACCGCGGTTTCGCCGTCCCGGCCTTCTCCGACCGGCGGTGGCAGGAGATCGCGGAGGCTCGCCGGACCATCGAACCGGTCGTGCTGCGCATGTCGATCGAGCGTGGTGACGTCGACTGGGAGGCCCGTGTACGAGCCGCCCACCACCGTCTGGCCCGCACTCCGGCGTTCGTGCCGGAGGAGGGCGAGCACTACAGCGACGCGTGGTCCGAGGCCCACCGGGTCTTCCATCGCACCCTGCTGGAGGGCTGCGGCAACCCCGTCCTGCTGGAGACCTTCGACCGGATGTGGACCGCGAGCGAGCTGGCTCGCCGCTGGGCGGCGCAGCGCAGCCGGGACAGGGACGCCATCGGCGAGCACCGCCGGCTGGAGGAGGCCGCGCTGGCCCGCGACGCCGACACCGCGGCCGAGGTCCTGGCCCAGCACCTCACCCTGACCGCGGCCGCGCTGACCGGCGTCGGCGGGGACGTTTGAGACGCCCAACAGGTTTCGCGGGCGCGCGGTAGCCCCCCCGGGCTGCGGGTGCTGCTCGCCACGTGCGTCTGGTGGGCGCGTAGGTCATTTCGCTGCTGGCCGGCCTACAGGGGGTCGTCTTCGGACCGGTCGGCGGCGGCGCCCCAGTCCCAGAGCGCCTGGAGGACGGGGCCGAGACGGTGCCCCTGCGGCGTGAGCCGATAGTACGTGCGGGGCGGCCAGCCGGGCCGGCGATGGCGAGTGAGGACTCCTGCTTCGCCGAGGTGCGCCAGCCGATCGGACAGCACCTTGTCCGACAGCACGGGCAGCGCCTGACGAAGCTCGGTGAAGGTGCGCTCGCCGCCCAGAAGCTCACGGATCAGCAAGGTCGTCCAGCGGCCACGCAGAGCCGCGAGAGCGATCTCCACCGGGCAGGACGGGGTGGGCTCGGCGACGTACGCGCGAGGGTCGTCGGGCAGGCCCGGCCGGGCGGGGTGACCAACCGTTTGGTGAGTCACGAGGGCGCCTCCTAGCGTTGCGGCGGTCAGAGTGATCTCTACCTGAAGGACACGCGTTGACGATGCGCAGGCTTGCCGAACGTCCCGAGGACGTGCCCATGGTGTTCGCCGAGCGGTTCAACAGCGGCGATTACGAGGCGGTGGCGGAGGTCTATGAGACCGGTGCCGTGTTCGTACCCGAGCCCGGCTCTCCGCTGACCGGGACCCAGGCCCATGCCGCCAACGGCCGGTTCGTGGGCCTCGGGCTGCCGATCACCGTTCGGCCGCGGCATGTCTACAGCACGGGCGACATCGCGTTGCTGATCGTGGACTGGGTCATCGACGGCACCGGCCGCGACGGGCGGCCGGTGCGCATCGAGGGCACCGCCACCGATGTCGCCCGGCGCGGGCAGGACGGCCGCTGGCGATACGTCATCGACAACCCTTTCGGAGTGCGCGCCGCGTCAGCGGCTCCCGAGTGACCAGACGGTGGGCAGGCGAAATGCCCTCCGGCGTGCCGCAGTGATCAGCGGCCGAGGCCGGCGTCGCGGGCGCGGATGATCGCCTCCGCCCGGTCGGCGGCCTGGAGCTTGGTGAGCACCGCGTGCACGTGGTTGCGTACGGTCTTCTGGGACAGGAACAGCCGCGCGGCGATCTGGCTGTTCGACAGGCCGGCGGCCACCAGATCGAGCACCTCGTGTTCCCGGGCGGTCAGGGCCGGGAACGGCGAGCCGCCGCCGCTCTGCGGCCTCGGGGCCAGGAAGTCGGCGATGCGCGAGGCCAGGACCGCGCCGAACACGACGCCGCCGCCGGCCACCGTGGTGATCGCGCGGACGACCTCGTCCGGCTCGGCACCCTTGAGCAGATAGCCGCGGGCGCCGGCGCGGAGCGCGTCGAATATGGTGCCGTCCTCCTCGGACATCGTGAGCACCACGACGCCGATCTCCGGGTGCTTCTCGAGGATGCGACGGGTGGCCTCGATGCCGTCCATGTCGGGCATCTGCACGTCCATGACCACGACGTCGGGCGCTCGCTCGGCGGCCTGCTGCAGCGCCTCGACGCCGGTCGAGGCCGTCCCGGCGACCTCGACCTCGTCGATGCTGCCCAGCAGCGCCGCGAAGCCCTCGCGGAACACCGGGTGGTCGTCCACCACGAGGACCCTCACCGGCCGCTTATCGGTCATCTCCTGCCTTTCCTGTAGCCGTGAGCACGGGCGCCTGCCCGGACGGCGTGACGGGCAGCCGCGCCCACACCCGCGTACCGGCCGGCTCCCCGGAGGTCACGGTGCACGACCCGCCGAGTTCCGCGGCCCGTTCGCGCAACGACACCAGTCCCACGCCGGCCACCGCCTCGGCGGCGAGGCCGACGCCGTCGTCGGCGACCACCACGTCGAGGTGCCCGCCTTCGACGTCGCGGGTGAGCGACACCACGCACTCTCCGGCCCGCGCGTGCCGGACCACGTTGGTGATCGCCTCCGACGCGATCCGGTAGGCGGCGACCTCCACGGCGGCCGGCAGGCCGGCGAGGTCACCCCGCTCCTCGACCCGTACGGTCAGCCCGGGGGCGCGCAGCCGCTCCGCCTGCTGGCGGATCGCCCCGACCAGGCCGACGTCGTCGAGCGCGGGCGGACGCAGGCCGTGCACCAGCCGCCTCACCTCGGCGAGCATCCCGGTGAGCTCCTGACGAGCCAGGCCGAGGATGCGGTCGGCGTCCTCGTTCGACCGGCGCGCGGTGATCCTGGCGGTGTCGATCCGGGACGCGACCGCCGCCAGGGCAGGCCCGAGGCCGTCGTGCAGCTCGCGACGCAGGCGGCGGCGCTCGTCCTCCACGGCCGACACGATGCCCTCGCGGCTGCGCTGCAGCTCCTCCGCGAGCCGTACGGCACGGGCCGCCGCGGCGGCCTGGCGGATCAGGTCGGCCAGCAGCCGTTCGTCGTTGGCGGTGAGCCTGCGGCGGGCGGCCCGGCGCGGCAGCAGCAGCCGCCCGATTATCTCCCCCCGATAGGTGATGGGGAGCGCCTGCGTCTCGTCGGGACGCTCGCCGTCCTCCACGAGCAGCACCTCGCCGCTGACCTGGGTGATCTCCACGCCCACGTAGGGCGTGCGGAAGGCCCGGGCCACCGTCTTGGCCAGCGTGACGAGCTGCGCCCCCGAGTCGTCGGTCCGCTCCAGCCGCTCGGCGAGCCCGGACATCACGTGGTAGGGGTCGTCTCGATCGCCGACGACCCAGCGTCGCACCAGACGCCACAACCGGTGCCGGAGCTGCGCGTAAAGGATCGCGACCGCGAAGACGGCGATGACCAGCCGCTCCCCCTCGTTCAGACGTGGCCCGAGCAGCCGGCCGGCGCCGCCCAGGACCAGCAGGTCGAGGACGAACGTCAGGGCGAGCAGGAGGCCGTACACCAGCGTCCCGCCGAGCAGCCGGTCGACGTCGACGAGATCCGGCCGCACGATCCCGATCGCGACCGACGCGGCGGTGAGGACCACGGCGGCGGTCAGGCCGACGGCGCCGAACCAGTCGGGCAGCAGCCGGAACGTCAGCATGACCATGAGGTCGACCACGGCCGCCCACAGCAGCCAGCGCATCCGGGCGCGGTCGGCGCCGGTGACCGTAAGGTAGCGCCGCACCACCACGACGAACGGTGTGACCAGGCTCAGCGGCAGGCACAGCTGTGCCACCAGCAGCACACCGGTCCAGACGGCGTCAGGCAGCGGGAGGTAGAACGCCTCCAGGTTCAGCCTTCGCAGTGGCGCGGGCAGTGGGGTGGATTCCGCGGTCGCCTGGGCGATGGCGGACGGCGCCGCGAGCAGGGCCAGCGGGAGCAGGCTCGTCAGCGCGAGGCTGAGCAGCGAGGCGACCCGCCACCACCCGGAGGGCAGCTTTCCGTGCGGGAACAGCAGCAGCACCAGGGGGAGCAGCAGCACCAGGCCCGCGCCGAGCCGCAGGTAGACGACGAAGGCCGCGGACGCGCCCGGAAGCGCGGGATCGTGCATGGTGGCGTAGGCGAGCCACGACGAGGCCACCCCGTCCAGTGCCCACCAGGCGCCGAAGGCCGACATCAGGCGGCCGAGGGGATGGCGCGGACAACGGCGGAGCACCACCATGCCGGCCGCGGCCAGTGCGACACCCGCCAACGCGTCGACCCCGCCCGGCTGCAGTTCGAGCACGGCGCGGTGGGCCTGCGGCACCCGCAGATCGAGCAGCGCCGCCACTGGTGTGGCGGTCACGGCGATCGCGAGGAGCACAGTCCCGAGGCTCAGGCGCGAAGGCCGACGAACCGTCACAATCTGCACCAGGAAAGTGTGCCTCAGCAGGTGTCGGATGTCCCTAGGACGGGGGTCCCACCTGGCCTGGGACGCGAGAGAGGCCGGGAATCGGGACACGACGCCCTGACCGTCTGGGTCGGCGGTTCATGAGGATCGTCCTCGTCGCCGGGGCGACCGCCGCCCCCACGCCTCTCAGCCAAGGAACCACCATGACCGAGACCTCGTCCGTCCACGCCCAGGGCGGCGCCCGCACCGCCGGCGCCTCCCCGTCCACGTCCGCGCCGCTCGCCGAGACGACCGTACGCCGGCTGGCCCTGGGCCTTTCCATCGGAGCGCTGACCTGGTCGGCCGTCAGCTTCCTCTACGGCTTCAACCCCGCGACCGAGACGGGACTCAAGATCACGGACATGGGCGGGCTGGCGTTCCAGCTCGGCGCCTGGTCCCTCCTTGCGATCATGGTCCGCACCCGCGCGACCGGCGTGAGCCGCGTGGCGCGCGCGATGCTGCAGGTCGAGCGGGTGCTGCTGGCCCTGGCCATGGCGTGGAGCGTCGCCCACGCCTTCCTGCCGGCCGAGCGTGACAGCGTCTGGATGGGGATCCTCGACGCGTTCTGGCCGCTGTCGATGCTGGGCATGTTCGTGATCGGCGTCAAGGTCGCCGTCAGCGGACGGTGGCGCGGGGCGGCCCGCTTCTGGCCGCTCGTCGCCGAAAGCTGGGTGGTCGTGACCCTCCCGAGCATGGCGATCTTCGGCACGTCCGTGTCGGACGTCGTCGGCGCGGCCCACCTGCTGGTGGGCTACACCACGCTCGGCCTCATCATCGCGTTCCGTCCCGAGCTCGTACGCTGCGAGGGCTGAACTCACAAGCGCGCGGCCGTGACACCGGCGACGCGGGTGAGGTCGAGCTTGGTCTCGTCCTCGCTGCCGGGGACGGCCGTGTAGATGACGATCTTCAGATCGGTGTCCGCGTCGGACAGCACGTCGCAGTCGACGGTGATGTCCCCGATCGCCGGGTGCCGGATCGTCTTGCGCTCCTCCGCGTGACTGCCGACGGCGCCGGAGTGCCACAACCGGGCGAATCGCGGGTTGCCGTCCAGCGTCCGGCGGATCAGCGCGCTGAGGCGCGCGTCGTGTGGGTAACGACCGGAGGCGCGGCGCAGGTCGGCGACGATGGCCCGGTCGGTCGCCTCCGCGTTCTCCGAGACGACGGGCCATGCCGCGAGGCGACCCCGATCGGACGGAACGGGAAACCGCGAGCGCACCAGATTCCGCTCCTCAGGCGCGAGCACGGAAGGATCGCCGAGGAGCGCCGCCCAACTGCGGTTCCACCACACCAGCCGCCAGTCGGCGGCGAACACGGCGACCGGCGCGTCGCCCAGCCGGGTGAGCACCCGCTGCATCCCGGGCGGGATGTGATCGCTGATCACGCCGTCCGGGGGCGGCTGCAGCCCGGCGAGCCGGTAGAGGTGGTCGCGCTCGGCCCGACCGAGCTGCAGCGCCCGCGCCAGCGCGGCGGCGACCTGCGCCGACGGCGTGGTCGCCCGGCCCTGCTCCAGCCGTACGACGTAGTCCACCGAGACGCCGGCGAGGTCGGCCAGTTCCTCGCGGCGCAGCCCGGCGGCACGGCGTACGCGGCCGGCGGGCAGACCGACAGCCGCGGGGGAGAGCCGGTCGCGCCAGGCGCGGATCGTCGCGCCGAGGCTCGTCTCGTCTGTCGTCATGTGCTCATTCTGCGCCGGGGGCGAGACGCCAGGGTGGTACTGCCTGTCCTACCGGCGAGCTCTCCCTGGCTGCCCGCGCCCGGAAGGCGGACGCTCGACACATGACCATCACCTTCATCACCGGGGCCAACAAGGGCCTCGGGTTCGAGACCGCCCGCCGCCTCATCGACCTCGGCCACACCGTCGTCCTCGGCGCCCGGGACCCCGAACGCGGCCAGGCGGCGGCCGACAAGCTCGGCGTACGCTTCGTGCGGATCGACGTCAGCGACGACGCGTCCGTCGCCGCCGCGGCGGCCGACGTCGCCGCGCACGAGGGCCGCGTCGACGTCCTGATCAACAATGCCGGGATCCTCGGCCCACACGTGCCCGCCGACCAGCTGACCGCGGACCACGCCCTCGAGGTCTACCAGACGAACGTCGTGGGCGTCATCCGCGTGACCAGCGCCTTCCTGCCCCTTCTCCGCAAGTCCGAGGACCCGGCGATCGTCAATGTCAGCAGCGGTACGGGGTCCTTCGCGCTGACCCACGACCCTGACCGTGTGGAGTCGAAGGTCGTGGGGCCGCTGTACACGTCCTCGAAGGCCGCGGTGACGATGCTCACGACCCAGTACGCGAAGGCGCTGCCCGGCATCCGGGTCAACGCCGCCGACCCCGGCTACACCGCGACCGACCTCAACGGGCACAGCGGCACCCAGACCGTGACGGAGGGGACCGACGCGATCGTGACGCTCGCGACCGAGGGAGCGGACGGCGGAACGGGCCGGTTCATCGACCGCTTCGGCCCCGTGCCCTGGTGACGGCACCGGCCGGGCGGCGTGCCGCCGGCTGACGAGACCGTTTCGAGCGCGTCGCGCGTCTGGACCTGCCCGGGAGGGCCGCGCTCACGAGCTCACCCCGCACCCGCTCTGGGCGCGGATCGCCTCCGGCAACGCCGCGAGCGTACGGGCTTCCTCCCCGCGGGCTATGTCCCGATCGGCGCCGAGGCACTCCTCGTCCCACCTTCCGTATGACGAACCCGCGGTGGGATCGTACGGGCGATCAGGGCAGGGCGTCGATCAGCCGGCGGCGGAGCCGGGGCTCGTGGGCGGGATCCGTGTGGAGGGTCAGGGTCAGCCCGTCCTCGGCGGCGCCGGCGAGGACGGCGAGCAGGGTGGCGAACTGCCCGGGAGGCTCGGCGTCGAGCAACTCCTCGGCGTGCTCCACGGCCAGGCGAACCGGCCCGATGTCGCGCAGGGAGTCGGTGAGGGCGTCCCAGTTGCGGCCGAAGTACGCCGGGAGGCGCAGGGCCCGTGCCACCTCGTCGAAGAAGGCGGCACGGGTCCGGCAGGCCCGCCCGTCGACGACCGCCGGGGCCGGATCGGTGGTCACCGTGAGCCACGGGGGCAGCGGACGCGCGGCGGAGGCCATGAGAGGTCCTAGAGCCTGTAGAAGTCGGTGTAGTGGTTGGGCGAGAACCAGGTCACGCCGGTGCTGCGGTTGACGACGATCCGGTACGCGTCACGCGAGGCGCCGTACGCCCGGGAGTACACGTCGTACTCGTAGTAGGTCGCCCCGCTGGGGAGCTGGCCCTCCCGGTTGTAGAACCGCCCGCCGGTGTAGTTGTACTTGCCGTCCGGCCAGGAGTACCAGCCGCTGCTGGTGGGATAGCCCTTCCCGGCCCAGATCGCGTTCGCCGAGCGGGCGTCGGCGCAGCGGGAGATTGTGCAGGAGCTGTAGACCGAGGCGTGGGCGGGGACGGTGCCGGTCACTCCGGTGAGGGACACGATGGCGGCGATCACGACGGTGAGCCGTCCCGGCCAGGACGGCCGGAAGCGTCGCGGAGTCTGCACGAGACCTCCTTGTGGGGGCGAGGGGACAGACATTCGCCAGCATCACCTCGAAACCGGGACGAACCAAGGTAGAGATTGGTGAACTCCCGTCGTCTTTTTCCGTATGCCCCGGGGTGTGCTTCGTTCCTCTACAGATCGATCCAGGATTGACGCATGAGCGAAGCCGAGAACAGTACGTACGCGCCGGACCCGGTGACGAAGGCCGGTTATGTGCTGGAGTTCGAGGACACCTTCGACGGAGACAAGCTCGACGAGAGCCGCTGGATCCCGCGTTACCTGCCCCAATGGACCACACGCGCCGCGTCGGCGGCCCGATATCGCGTAGAAGACGGCTGCCTGCGCCTGCTGATCGAGGAGGACCAGCCGCCGTGGTCGCCGGAGATGGAGGGCCGGCTGCGCGTGTCCTCGCTGCAGACGGGCGTGTTCTCCGGCCCGGTGGGCAGCGCCGTGGGCCAGCACGGGCGGGGCGGCCGGGCCGTCGTCCGCGAGGCGCAGGACGAGGCGCGGCTCTACACCCCGCACTTCGGCCTGATCGAGATGCGTGCCCGGGCCACCGACGATCCGCGCGCCATGGTCGCACTGTGGATGATCGGCTTCGAGGACGCGCCCGAGCGGTCCGCGGAGATTTGCGTCTGCGAGATCTTCGGGCGTGACGTGCGGCCGGACGCGACCGCGGTCGGCATGGGCGTCCACCCGTTCGGCGATCCCACGATCACCGACGAGTTCGCCGCCGAGGTCCTCCCCCTCGACGCCCGCGAGTTCCACGTGTACGCGGCCGAGTGGACCCCGGATCGGGTGACGTTCCTCGTGGACGGCCGGCACGTCAAGACCATCCGGCAGTCCCCGGACTATCCGATGCAGCTCATGCTCGGGATCTACGAGTTTCCCGGCGCCGAGGGGCCCGAGCGGGTGGGACCGTACCCCAAGGAGTTCGTGGTCGACTACGTGAGGGGCTATCGGCCCGTGACGGATTGAGCCGTACGAGAGGCGCGGCCGGTGGGTATGAGGCATGTGAAGCGTCATGCCCGGATGGTCGAGGCCTTGATCAGCCGGTGCTCGGCCGTCCGGTGAAGGATCGGGGGATCTGATGCTGAGATGGCTCATCGTCCTGGTGGCGGCCGTGGCCGCGGCGCTGTCAGGGGTCACCGCAGGTTACGCGGCGCCGCCGGATGTCAGCGATCAGGACAAGGCATTCCTGGTCGGCGCGCACCAGGACAACCTCGCGGAGATCCAGGGCGGGCAGATCGCCGAGCGGCAGGCGGGCAAGCAGTCGGTCAAGGACGCCGGCAGGAAGTTCGTGGAGGACCACACCTCCCTCGACGACCAGCTCAAGCGGGTGGCCGAGAAGCTGGGCGTGGACCTGCCGAGCCGGCCGAGCGAGGAGCAGCAGGCCGAACTGCGGCAGTTCGCGGCCAAGGGCGGCACCGCGTTCGACCGCGCGTGGATCGACGCGCAGGTCAAGGATCACCGCAAGACCCTGGACTCCCTGGACAAGGAGGTCTCGAGCGGTTCTTCCCTGGAGGTGAAGAACCTGGCCAGGAACGCCAAGCCGGTGGTCCAGGAGCATCTCAACCTGGTCGAGAGCATCCAGAGCGGTGAGTGACGACCGGTGCCGGCCGGGGCTGGTCTCCGGCCGGCACGTCCCCTCCCGCGGGCTCACCCGAACAGCTTGACCAGCAGCATGATGATGAGCGCCCAGCAGACGAGACCCACGACCACGACCGCGATGAGTCCGCGGAGCCGATATCGCTTGCCGGGTGGGCCGGGTTGCTCGTCCACGTCTCCTCCACGTCGGGGTGTGTTCCGGCGTGCACCCCGCCTTGTGCTGATACCCCCTGGGCGATGAGCCGTTCGTCACTGAGAGTGATGTCTATGTTGCCGGAAGTGGCAGCGCTCCTCGTTCCCCCGATGGGACCAGTGTGGAGGGCAACGCGCTCCGAGTCCCCCGATTCCTGCCGGTCCCGGGTCCGCGTGAATAGGGTGCGGTCATGCGGATCTTCACGAACCTCGCCGAACTCAAGGCGGCCAAGGGTGAGCATCTCGGGTACAGCGACTGGCGAGAGATCAGTCAGGAGCGGGTGAACGCCTTCGCCGGCGCGACGGACGACCACCAGTGGATCCACGTGGACCAGGACCGGGCGAAGGACAGCCCGTTCGGCGGCACCATCGCCCACGGATACCTCACGCTCTCGCTGCTGCCGTCGCTGCTCGGCGAGCTGTATCGCGTGGACGGCCTGCGCATGGCCATCAACTACGGGCTGAACAGGGTGCGCTTCCCCCGGCCGGTGCCCGTCGGGTCCCGCGTACGGGCGGGGGCGGAGATCGTCGACGTCAAGGGCACTCCCTCGGGCACCCTCGCGAACCTCCGCGTCACGATCGAGGTCGAGGGAGTCGACAGGCCGGCCTGCATCGCCGACACGCTCACGCTCTTCGTTCCCCAGGACTGACCCCGCGCGCCCCTCGGTCCGTCCGCCCGCCGGGGCGCTCGGCGCGTACGGAGTCGGCGTGACGGCGTGACGGCTTGACCGGGGGCGGAGCGACTTATTGGCGCAAGCAGGGGTGACGGGTCTGGTAGAGTTACACCCGTTGCAGGGCACCACAGGTGAACAGGCAGCAAAGCGGCCGTAGCTCAATGGATAGAGCATCTGACTACGGATCAGAAGGTTAGGGGTTCGAGTCCTCTCGGCCGCGCACATTCTAAAAGGCCCGTGACCAGGGAAAATCTGGTGACGGGCCTTCTGCTTTGTCCGGACAATCTCGCGATCTTGCTAACGCGGCTGCTTACAAGGTCTTCGCTCGCGGATGGCGGGCGGCATAGTCGTTCTTGCTCAGGGCGGTCCCGACCCACAGCCTGGTTCGCGTCCGGTCGCGTGGTGAGAGCCGGTCATCCACCGCCAGCGCCTCATACTCCGCTGGTCGGTCAATCACGCGGCTCTTCGCCGGCGTGGGTCAGTCGTGCTGCCAGCGCTCGAACATGGGCTCGGAGTTCGGGCGGGTCCAGGATCTGGAAGTCGATGCCTTTGAGCGCGATATACACGGCGATTTGATCCAGTGAGCCGGCGCCGGCATAGAACAGGCATGACTGCTCGTCGAGCTTCTCTAGCCTTCCGGCAGTGGGTGAGGTCTGTTCGGCGACCACTTCGATCGGAGCGTGGAAAAGGATCTTCGCCTGGAATCGGTACGGCGCTGAGGACAACGCGTCAGACATGAAAGCACGGAGGTCTTCCGCCGGTGCCGGCCGTGGAGTGAAACGCGGGCCGGGCTGTGGTGGGGCGTCGATGCGGTCGACGCGGAAGGTGCGCCAATCGTCGCGGTCCAGGTCGAAGGCCAACAGGTACCAGCGGCGGCCGGTGTGGACCAGGCTGTACGGCTCGGCGCGGCGGGTGCGTTTCTGATAGCCGAAGCGGATTCCCTCGTGGGCGCGGCAGGCCGCGGCCAGGGCCGCTAGCAGGTTCGCGTCCACTGCTGGTCCGGAGCCGGTCAGCGGCACGATCGCGGACTGCGTCGCCGCCACCCTGTGGCGCAGCCGTGAGGGCAGGACCTGTTCGAGTTTGGCCAGCGCGCGCAACGACGTCTCCTCCATTCCCGAGACCGATCCCACGGCGGCCACGCGCAGCCCCACGGCTACGGCGACGGCCTCCTCGTCGTCCAGCAGCAGCGGCGGCAGGGCGGCGCCGACACCCAGACGGTAACCACCGGCCGTGCCGGTCCCGGACTCCACCGGGTAGCCCAGGTCGCGGAGCCGATCGATGTCACGTCGGACCGTGCGTGTGGTCACGCCCAGCCGATCGGCCAGTTCCGGCCCCGGCCAGTCGGGCCGCGACTGCATCAGGGACAACAGCCGCAGCAAGCGTGCCGACGTCTCCAGCATGCGCGAAAACTCCTCCAGAGGCGATCTTCCTTGAGGACCATATCTGTCCTCAACGGTCCCTAGTGTCTCTCTTGCCAGCCCGAACGGGCACGGTCGAACCACGCAATCCACGGGAGAACGTCATGATTCTCATCACCGGTGCCACCGGGAACGTCGGCCGTCACGTGCTGGACCTGCTGGTCGAGACCGGCCACGCTGTCCGAGCCCTCACCCGCGACCCGCAGCGCGCGATGTGGCCGGCAGAAGTCGACGTCGTGGCCGGCGACCTGGCCGACGCCGCGTCGCTGGGCCCGGCCCTGGACGGCGTCGATGCGGTGTTCCTGTTCGCCGTCCCTGGCAGCGGACCGGGTTTCGTCACCGCGGCACGGCAGGCCGGAGTGCGCAAGGTGGTGCTGCTGTCGTCCGGAGCGGTCGATGACGACGCGGAGGTCCAGGACGGACCGATCGCTTCGTATCACGCCGAGATCGAGCAGGCCCTGCGTGCCTCCGACCTGGAGTGGACCTTCCTGCGCCCGGATGTCTTCGCCGCCAACACCCTGATGTGGACCGGGCAGACCAAATCCGGCGACGTGGTGCGCGGTGCCTACGCCGAGGCGGCGGCCGCACCGGTGCACGAGATCGACATCGCCGCCGTCGCAGTCGCGGCGCTGACCCAGGACGGGCATGCCGGCCGCGTCTACGAGCTGTCCGGCCCCGAGTCACTGACCCATGCGGAGCAGGCCCAGATCATCGGCGAGGTGCTCGGCCGGCCGATCCGCTTCGCCGATCTTCCCCCCGAGTCGGTGCGGCAGGCCATGGGCGCACATGTCCCGGCTCCCGTCCTCGACGGCATCTTCAAAGTCTGGTCCGCCTCCGTCGGCCGTACCGCACCGACCACCACCGATGTCGAGGACGTCACCGGCCACCCCGCGCGGAGCTACCGCCAATGGGTGATCGACCACGCCGCTGCATTCTGACCGCCCCTCACCGTACCGACCGACCTGGAACCAAGGAGACAGCCCCATGACTCGCATCTACGTGGAGAGGGGCGCCAAGAAGATCGTCGCCTGTTCGCTGGACTGGCCCGGCTGGGCGCGGATCGGCACCACCGAGGACAACGCGGTGAGGACGCTGACCGCCTACGCCCACCGCTACAGGCTCATCGCCGAACAGGCGGGCTTGTCCTTCGCCCCCGGTACCCCGGAAGTCGTCGACCGGGTCACAGGCATCAACACCACCGACTGGGGCGCCCCCGCCGTCACCGTCGCCGATGACGCGCAGCCCTACACCGCCCAGGCCGCCGCCCGGACGGCCGCGATCCTGCGCGCCGCCTGGATCGTTCTTGACGACCTGGCCCGATCCGCCCCACCGGTCCTCCTTAAAGGGCCCCGCGGCGGAGGACGTGACCGCGACGAGATCGTCTCCCACGTCATCGACACTGAGCGCGCGTACGCCCGCAAGATCGGCATCCGCCACAAGCCGTTCACCCCCCGCGACCGCGACGCCGTGGCTGCCCACCGCGAAGCGGTGATCGGCATCCTCGGTTCCCACGCCGACGGCGCCCCACTCACCCCAGGTGGATGGCCGCCGGCCTACGCCGGCCGCCGGTTCGCCTGGCATGTCCTCGATCACGTTTGGGAGATCCAGGACAAGTCACGATAAGTCGGAAAACGATCACTATGGCTCCGCCATCCACCAGGCGCCCCCGGGCACGGCCCTCAGTTCGAGGACCGGACCTGCCCTTGAAAGGCCACAAGCTATTCGTGCAGGACGAGCGGCGAGCTCAACACTATGGGTCCGATACCCACGGCCGTTCGCGCGCCGATCGGCCAAGCCCTGTTCTCCTGCGGTCGCACGGACCTTCGCGCCGACGTCTGGCGGGTGGCGCATTGTCGCCTTCACCACCGAAGCACCAGTAAGAAAAGGACTGAGAACCATGTCCAACATCCGCCCGTTCAAGATAGACGTTCCGCAGGAGAAGATGGACGACCTTCGGCGGCGGCTTGCGCAGACGCGCTGGCCGGACACCTCGCCCGCCGAGGACTGGAGCCGTGGCGTGCCCGCGGCCTACCTCAAGGACCTCCTGGGCTACTGGGCCGACGGTTACGACTGGCGCGCGAACGAGGCCGCGCTGAACAAGCACCCGCAGTACACCACGGTGATCGACGGCGCCGTGATCCACTTCCTGCACGTCCGCTCCGCAGCCCCGGACGCCACGCCGCTTCTGCTGCTGCACGGCTGGCCGGGGTCGGTGGTGGAGTTCACCGATGTCATCGAGCTGCTCGCCGACCGGTTCCACCTGGTCGTCCCCTCGCTGCCCGGGTTCGCGTTCTCCAGCCCGCTCACCGAGGCCGGCTGGACCGACGGGCGCGCGGCGGCCGCGTTCGCGCAACTCATGGACCGACTGGGGTACGAGCGCTACGGCGTGCAGGGCGGCGACGTCGGCGCTCTGATCGCGCCGCTGGTGGGGCGGGCCGAGCCCGAGAGGGTGATCGGGGTGCACCTCAACGCGATGTTCGCCTTCCCCACGGGCGACCCGGACGACATGGCGGGCCTCACTGAGGCCGAGCAGGCACGTCTGGCGGCCATGAAGCGGTTCCAAGACGAGGGGGCCGCGTACATGCAGGTGCAGGGCAGCCGTCCGGACACGCTCGCCTACGCGCTGACCGACTCCCCCGTCGGGCAACTGGCGTGGATCGTGGAGAAGTTCCAGGAGTGGAGCGACCCGGCGGCCAAGCTTCCCGAGGACGCCGTCGGCCGGGACCGACTGCTGACCAACGTGATGCTGTACTGGCTGACGGAGACGGCGCGCTCGACGGCCAACTCGTACTACGAGCGCTTCCACGACCACACCATGTGGGCGCCCAAGCCGCGCGGCACCGTCCCCACCGGGGTCGCCGTCTTCGTCACCGACTACGCCATCCGGGTGTTCGCCGACAAGGCCCACAACATTGTGCACTGGTCGGAGTTCGAGCGCGGTGGCCACTTCGCAGCCATGGAGGCGCCCGACCTGCTCGCCGGAGACATCCGGGCGTTCTTCGCCGGCCTCTCCTGACAGGCCACCCGTGAGAGGGCCACCACTCGCGGCACCTCCACGGGGGCCACGCTGTTCAGTTCACATCGGCGCACGGGTGCCTGTCCGGCACCCCAGGGGCGACCATGCTGGCTGATGTGGGCGGCAGATCTTGCTAACGCTGTTGCTAACTACAGCCCAGGACGACCGTGGACGTCTGTGGAATGCGGGTAACCGGACAGCCTTTTTGAGCAGGCGTTCGTGACAGCGGTAGACGTCTGTGGACAGGTCTGACCTTGCTACGGATCAAAAGGTTAGGGGTTCGAGTCCTCTCGGCCGCGCAACACGGAAGCCCAGATCATCAGCCGATGACCTGGGCTTTTCCACGTTCTGGATCAGTCGGCAGTGTCCGTTGTCTTGAGTGATCCTTCCCGATGCCTTCCCCGGGGAAGGGCGGAGGACTTCACTGATCCGACGCATGGCGATCTCGTCATGACCCACGGGACACTTCTCACAGGTCCAGTGGAGAGTCTCCACGTTGTTGCGGACCGACTCGGCTACCCGCTCCGGTGAGACTTCCCCACATCGAGCCGGGCTGCGGTTGCCGCATGCTCGACGGTGGTTTCCATTCGGCGTCAGCGGCTGGGTCCCTGCGACGGATCCGCGCCGGGAGCTCTAGTACCCATAGATCCGATCGACGTACCAGCTTCCGCAGACGCTCGGTTGACCGTCCCTGGGACGGAAACACGCCCGCACCGCGAAGTGCTCCTGAGTGGCCGTGTCCCAGTTGGTGACCTGCAGGGTCGTCCTGTCGTTGAATGGGCCGCACTGCTTCCAGCCGCCACGGGAGGTGACATAGGAGTTGTCGCTGAAATAGGTGGGGACGCTGGACGGCATCGGATTGATGCTGCGGTCTACCCAGACCAGATCGCCGGGCTGGTACCCGTCATAGATACGGGCGTAGCTGTGCTGGGAAGAATAACCATTCAGTAGGTGTACGGTCCTTCCGTAGGCGTAGACCGTGGCTGAACCGACGTTCTGGAAACTGTCGAACGCGATGGAGTCGCAGTCGGCTTCGGTTGCGCCGGCGGAACCGGCGGGGATCCCCATCAGAGCGGTGGTGACAACTAAGGCCGTTGACGCCTGTGCCAGCTTTTTTGCCCGGACAAAAGCAGCTATCCGCACGGCTGATCCCTTCTCTGGATACGCATGTGAGAGTCTGAATGTAAATCGCCGGCTTGACAAGGACGGATTGAGCCTTCCCAGTTCGGGCTGTGGTGTGACACCTTCCCAAGGTCAGGGCCATGGCGTACCCGGCCTCGGACGTCCACTACGGATCAGAAGGTTAGGGGTTCGAGTCCTCTCGGCCGCGCATATCGAACAAGGTCCGTGATCAGGGAAATCCTGGTAACGGGCCTTTGTGCCTATCCAATCGATTCGGTCGCCTGTCAACGCCTTTGCTGACGCGGAGCCACTCGCCGGTGCGAAGATCGCATATTGCGCCGCTGATGCGTGATCACCCTTTTGTCACCCCTTTGGGCCCGGACAGTTCGCTAAGCCAGCGAACTGGGCTGTCGCTCAGTCGAAAAGGCGCTCGAAGGACTGCCTAGGGCGCGGCGTGTAGCCGATGCTCAAGACGGAAGGCAAGCGCTCTTACGGGGCCCTGTGAGACTGAGACCTGAGGTCACAGCGCCCCGGGAGGCCCGGGCAGGACGATGTCGAAGAAGTCATGCGCTCTATACGTGGCGAGCTTCCTGGCCTTACCGGTCCTGACGTTCACCGCGTAGGCGGTCATGGTCTGGTACGGCGGGCCGATCACCGCGGGCTCGTCGTCCGGAACCTCGGACGCCGGCCTGCACCGCACGGACACGGTAAGAGCCGTGACCTCCTTAGCGCTGAGCCAGGTGCGCAGCGAGATCTGGGAGACATCAGAGGGCAGGCCGCTGATGACCGTCGTCTTCCGCTTCTCACCCGTGCGCGTGTCCATGAGGGCGAGGTCGCCGTGACGGCACGGCTTTTCGGCGGTGCTGCGGTTCTCGATCACTGCGACGGTCTTCCCATCGGGGGCGAGCGGGCTGAAGTGGTAGTTCAGCGGCAGATCGACCGACGTGGTCTCGCCCTTTGAGGAACTCGGCCACAGGTGCGAGATCGTCCGCAGCCGCGATCTGGGGGAGTAATCCGCGAGAGTGATGGTGGCGCCGTCCTGTGACAGACCGATGGGGACCCATCGGTTCGGCAACGTGCGGACGTTCCCATCACGCATGTCGATGAGCAACGCAGGATCCTTGAAATCCGGGACCTTGCTGAAGGCCACGAACCGCCCATCGTCCGACAGCATCAGACGCGAGATGCTGCCCAGTTGTGTCTTGGGCACTTTCGTCGCAGCCGTCGTCTTCTGGCCCGAGGCCAGGTCGCGGACCTGGAAGGTGCCTTCCTCGGCACTGTAGTAAGCGATCTTCCGGCCATCCCGGCTGATCGCCAGTGGGCTGTCGCGCAGGGCGATGCTGGGCAGAGCCTCCGGCACGTAATAGGTCTTGCCGCTCCGGGTGACCACCCGCCATCCTCCGTCCCGGCAGCCCGCGGGTGCCTTCCCGCTGCCGAGCTTGCAGAAGGTCTTGTACGCGTAACTCAACGGCCCCACCCCACGCGCCGGCAGATCGCCTACGGAAGCGGCCTCCTGCGGCCCGTCCGGCAGCAGCCGGACGGCGGCCGTCACACCAAGAGAGATGACCACGACCATGACCGCCGCGAGGTACGAGATCACGGTACGCCGCCTGTGGTGATGCGCCGCGATCGTGCGCTCGGCCAGGTCCACCTGAGGAGCGTCATCGGCCAGGTCGACGAGCACATTCCGCAGCCAGGTCATCGGTAGGCCTCCTCGGCTTCGATTTCGGCGAGCTTCGGCGCGAGTTCGGGCGCCAGTTCGCGTAAGCGGGCCAGCGCGTAATGGGCCTGGCTCTTCACCGTGCCGATCGAGCAGTTCATCAGCGCGGCGGTCTCGCGTTCGGTCCGGTCCTCGTAGTAGCGCAGCACGATCACCGCCCGCTGCCGGGGCGGCAGCCGCATAAGAGCCCGGCGCATGACGAGCCGTAAGACGGTGGAGTCCTCGCTGGAGTACGACCGGTCGGGCAGTTCGGCGGTCGGGAGCTCGCTCCTGACGCGGCGCCGCCGCCAGGAGATGTGCTGGTTGACCAGCGCCTTACGCGCGTACGCCTCGGGATGCTCGACGCGTGAGAGCCTGGACCAGCGTCGGAGCACTTTGAGCAGGACGCTCTGCAGCAGGTCCTCGGCCTGGTGGGCTTCTCCCGTGAGCAGGTACGCGGTGCGCATCAGCGCCTGCTGATGGCCGGCGACGAACTCGCGGAAGCTGTCATTGCGATCCAAGGCGACTCCTCTCGACCGTTACCGACTTCGGTGAGCTGTCGGAAGGTTCGATCCGCCCGGGATAAAACCTCGAGTTGCGTCATCGCCCTACGTCAGGCGCGCACGTCTCGCTCGCCATCGGATCACCTGTCAGGCGGCGCGTACGCCTGTACGGAAAGCCTGCCGGACAGGCTGACAACACGATCTCGTTGTGGACGGCGTCGGCGATCCGAAAGCGTGGATCCGCCGCAGGAATCACCTGCCGGCGTTCGACACCAGGAGAAACGATGAAGCTGCCTCCACGCGCCGCCGCCCCCATGGCGGCCGTCCTGATCGCTTGCTTGACCGGAGCGCCCGGGATGTCGGCGGCGCAGGCAGCCGATGCCAGTGCCCTGCCGAGCGTGAACATGGAAGCCACTGTCAAGGCGGCCCAGATCGACCCGCGACGGTCTGACGACACGCTGACCCCGGGCGCCGAGGCCGGCGTGCTCCTCGTCGAGCGGGCGCTGCGCGACCGGCACCTGCTCGACGCGAAGTGGGTGGACGGTTACTTCGGCACCACGACGGTCGTCGCCTTCGCGAAGTTCCAGAGGTCGCTCGGCTTCACCGGTCTCGCCGCCAACGGCCTTCCGGGCAAGGCGTCGCTCACCAGGCTCGGAGCCGGCCGTTTCACGGTCACCCACGTGATCGAGCCGGGTGCTCGGGTGTCCGCGGGCGGCGTGGTCGTCAACACCCGCACGCGGAGCATGCTGGCCGAGGCGAAGCGGCTGCTCGGCCGTGACCTCGTGCTGTTGCAGGGGTCGTACAACCGCGGCGGCGACCCCACGTCCGCGGGCACCCACGACGGCGGGGGCGTCGTCGACATCTCGGTCGAGGGGATGAGCTCCGCCACCCGCATCGCCGTCGTCCGTGCGTTGCGACGTGTCGGCTTCGCGGCATGGCTGCGCAGCCCCGATCAAGACGACTGGCCGTGGCACATCCATGCCGCCGCCATCAACGACACCGACCTCTCCAGCCAGGCCCAGCATCAGATCGGTGACTACTACCTCGGTCTGAACGGGCTCGCCGGCCGTGGCCCCGACGACGGCCCGAAGGTGACCATCCGCACCTGGGAGGAGTACCAGCGCCGCTGACCACCCGAAACCCAGGCCGCACAGACACGAAGGAGAACACCATGGGAATGCTCGACAAGATCCTTACCACGGCTGCCGCCGCGACGGTGCTCGGCGGGGCGGTGCTCGCCACCGCCTCGCCCGCCTCGGCGGCCACCCGCAACGGCGTGTGCGAGACCGGCGAGTTCTGTTACTACTTCAAC